>CAZGNN010000207.1:0-3474 GCA_964527335.1 uncultured Spirochaetaceae bacterium
AAATGAAACATATACTGATTTCACCATTGAGGCAAAGGATGCGAAGATTGTCTTCAAGTACAAGAAGCAGACTTCCTCCGATAACGGAAATACGTGGAATGATGTTGAAGGGGCAACGGAGGAGACTGGATATCTTTATTTCTCCGGTAAGGAACACAGGGAAAAAGTTTCTGACAGAGGCGGTACTGCAGAAACCAATATCTACACTTATTCAGACGTAAAGCTGAGTGTTACAAACCTCTCCGGTGACGGATACTGTGATGTCTCTAAGTCTGACGTAAAATCCTATAGTGACATCTCCTGGAAGGTAAAAGAGGATTCATCCTACACCATCTCATGGGCCAAGTGTGTGAATACAGATATGTCAGAAGCCGATATAACGAAGATTCATGATTACATTAAAAATCATTGAAATTGATGGAAAAACAGAATAACCGGACCGCGCAGAAATGTGCGGTCTTTCATATCAGGCGGGGATGATGTAGAATCCGGAGTATACATACATATAGGAAAAGGGGAGGTAACCGACCATGAAATACTGCAGAGACTGCGGAGCCCAGATTCTCGATAACGCTGAAATATGTCCCAACTGCGGATGCAGACAGCTCAATCCCGGAAAAAGAGGGTATGACCCGAGCGTGAGCGAAAAGAGCAGGCTGTGCGCGCTCCTTCTCTGTTTCTTCTTCGGCCTTATAGGAGTGCACCGCTTCTATGTCGGCCGTACCGGTTCCGGCATTGCCATGATATTCCTCGGCTGGCTGACACTCGGCATCTGGCCTCTCATCGACTTCATCCTCATTGCCTGCGGCTCCTTCCGTGACGGAGACGGGCTTCTTATCAAGGACTGGGAAATCTGACTTCAGTGAACCAGAACTATCCTGAGATTTGAACGAATTTCGGCAGTTACTGATAATTGCCGAATTCTGTTGAAAATTTGAATAATCGACAATTCATCTCTTTTTTTAATGAAATTCGGCATAAATGTAAAATTGCCGAATTTAATTGAAAATATTATCATATTAACTGATAATCAGAGGAGAGGGTGGCATCATGACTGCAATTGCAGAAAACAAAAAGTTCTTCACTAATGCTGAACTGAAAGATCTCGGGTATTCCCATTACAAAATCGGGAAACTTGAAGAAAGTGGAGTTCTTTCCAGAATAAACCGCAGTACATACGAGAATCTTTCATACAAAGGAGATGAAAACGATTTTTTCTATGCTGAGGTTGTTGCTCCGAACGGTGTTATATGTCTTATGAGCGCTGCCCGCTATTATGAACTTACTACCTTCCTGCCGGATGTCATTGATGTTGCAATCCAGAGAAAAGGGAAGATAAGCACACTGCCTGCCTGGCCAGAAATCAAGGTTTTCTATTTTGATTCGCCCCGTATGGAAACAGGAGTTAGAGAAGTTTCTGACGGCTGTAACAGATTCCATATTTTCGATATCGAGAAGACGGTTGTTGACATCATCTCATACAGAAACAAAATCGGAATCGAAGAAACAGCCGAAGTCCTCAGGAATTACCTTAAGCGCAGAGATTGCTGCATTGACAAGCTTTATGCATACGCAAAGATTCTTCACTGTGCACAGCTCATAAGAACATATCTTGAGGTGCTCGTATGAATGCTGATTCCGTAAAGGCAAGACTTAAGAATTTTGCTACGAAAAACGGTTGTACTTTTCAGGAGGCACTTGTCTATTATGGACTTGAAAGAACAGTGTATCGCATTTCCGTTTCCCCCTATGGAGAACATTTTGTCCTGAAAGGAGGAATTTTTCTGTATGCAGCTTATAACCGGAAATATTCGAGAGCGACAACAGATATCGACCTGCTTGCCAGACGTGTATCAAACAGTGCAGAAGAGATGAAGGGTATATTTCAGAATATTTTTTCTCAGGATATCGACGATGCTCTGTTTTACGATATAGATTCCGTTACAGTTGAAAACATTACTGAATTTAAGGAATACCATGGGATTCATGTTGCTACTGTAGCGTATCTTGACAGAACAAGAATCCCTGTTGATATCGACATAGGCTTTGGAGATGTCATATATCCTGGTGCTGTAGAAATGGAATTCCCTGTTCTTCTTGATATGGAGCCTCCCATAGTTAAGGCATATTCTATGGAGTCTGTAATAGCAGAGAAACTGGAAGCGATTGTTCATAACGGTTATCTGAACAGCAGGTATAAGGATTTCTATGATATTTATGTGCTCTCGAAAAAATATGAATTCTCGTATTCTGATCTTCGTAACGCTGTTATCGAAACGTTTAACAATCGCAAAACAGAGCTGACCATGGAAACTGCCGCTTTCAAGAAAGAATTTCTGGATGATCCGATACATCAAACCAGATGGTCTTCTTTCCTGAAGAAGAAAAAGACAATCATGAATGTGACCATGTCGGAGGCCATGACACGGATTAAGACTTTTATCAGTCCTGTTGTTGAAGGATGCAAAGAAACAAAATGGAATCCGGAAAAGGGTGTATGGGAATGAGGAATTCACTGCAAATGATAATGGTTGCAGATATCTGGTAATTTGCGAAATCAAAACCGACTTCTATCAAAGAAGTAAAGAAAGCACTTCAGTTGTAGCTTCTCTCGAAGAGGAAGAATACGTTCTCTTCCGGTTCCCCCACTATCTGTCATATGGATGCGTCTTGCCTTGAGAATTGAACAGCACATGAGACGACAGCAAGAACAACGACGACAATAGAACCAGAATTCAAAAGCAGGTTCTCATATTTTGGTTCCTAGTGAAAAACATCCTCTGCCTCAACGAGACAGAGGATGAAGACGCGGAAAATATTAACACACTTACATGTTAAACCAGATTCAGGAAGGCTTTAAGGAGAAGGGCGCGCACCGAGCCTTCTTAGGTGCGCACCCCGAAGGGTAGTATTACGTTCTTCTTCAGGACCTTTAATTATTAAAGATCGTTACTGTCTTTAACACATGTCTTCCTTCCCGTCCATCTGCATCCCTCCTTTCTTCTCTGCACATGCTGCAGACGAAGAAGTAGAGTGGAGCCCTCAATCCTTTTCGGATATCGGAAGGGGACGAGTTTCTCGGACTTGGTAATTCTAACTCCCCTGTGTTTGAATTACAACAATAGTAAAGCGCATATTTGGAAGGTTGTCAACACATTTAGTTAGAAAAACAACAAAATATTTTTTAATAGAATAGAGCCGGTTTCCCGGCTCCGCTCATTGCATCAGTGTAAACTGATCAGCTAGGTAAGAGAACGGCGTTCAGAATCTTAAGATTCACGTCGTTTCCGTTTATCTTTGCAACAGTGTATTTTCTCTCGTAATCCGGGCCCCTGTAGACTGATTCGACGTTATATGACTTACCGTTGATAGTAAGAGCTGTAGACAGAGTATATACACCTTCGGCGGAAACAGAATATTTATAGGTTCCGCTGATTTCCAGAGTGAATTCTTCGTTTTCCTTTATTGTCGTTG
>CAZGNN010000208.1:0-3437 GCA_964527335.1 uncultured Spirochaetaceae bacterium
TAGATGGGGTTCGTGCGCTGGTTGAACATGACGCCGAAGACCTTACCCGACTTCTCGGCTGCTTCGTTCATCTTCTTCACTGCATTCGTGTAGACGCCTGCCGGCTTCTCGCAGAGGTAGTTGAGTCCGTGTTCGAGTGCATACACGCCGTATACCGGATGGTAGTAGTGCGGGCATGTCGGGATTACCGCGTCAACCTCTCCCGAGTCCATGAGTGCCTCGGCTGATGAATAATACTTCACCTTGTCGCCGTAGAGGCCCTTTGCAAGTTCAATCTTCTTTTCGTCGATATCCGCTATCGCAGCAAGAGAAGCATTGTCAACCTTGTTGGCGGAAAGTGCCTTCGAATGCTGCTGTCCCATATGGCCGAAGCCGATTATTCCGATTCTTACCTTATCCATTGTTATCTCCTGTCATATTCTCTGAGGACCTTGAGTGACTTCACCGAATCCTCTTCCACGTTTTCGCTCTTTCCCTCGATGCTCATAGTGCCGTCGTATCCGGCCTTTCTGAGAAATGCGAAGAACTCCTCGACTTCCTCACACTCCTCGGTCGGATATGCTCTTCCTTCCTTCAGTGCGATATGAGTGTGCATGAGAGGCGAACACGAAACAATCTTATTCATGTCCTCGCCTTCCTTTCTCATGTGGAATGCATCTGCAAGAAGCCCCACGTTCTTTCTGTTGACGACAGCCTGGAGTGCAGCACCTTCCGTGAGGGTGTTGATCATGTTCGTCTCTGCTCTGTTGAGTGTCTCGATTGCGATGTCAATACCATACTCAGATGCGATATCAGCAGTAAGCTGTGTCACATGAACGAGCTGCAGGAAGCCTTCCGTCCACTTCATGCCCTCGGGGAGCATTCTGCTCTTTCCAGAGCCGAATACAACAAGCGGACAGGAGAGTGCGTTCATTCTTCCGAATGCCTTTCTGAGGTACTCGACCATTGCCTTCTCGTCGTAATCCTTTCCGATGAGAGCCATCGTCTTGGGGTAGAGAAGAGATGCCCTCTCCATCTTCAGAGGCGATGTCTTCATGAGAGCAAGAACGGACTCGAACTCCTCATCGGAGAATGCGGCAATCTGGTTGAGCTTGCCGTCGATGTAGTCGTAGCCGCTGCTCTCGACCATCTTCACGTTTCTTATATCTGTACAGAGACCGAATCTCATAGCTTCACGACTCCTTCCTTTGTTATCCTTCTCACTCCGTCTGGAGATGTGACGGTTACAGCACCGTTTTCAAGTGTAACTGTCGTATTGTCATCCTTTGCCTTGATGAGTGTCACCGCAGTGAACGGTGCCTTTCCAATGTGCTGGAACGTGACCTGTCCGATGGGCTCACGTACAGGATAGCCGTAGCTTATCCAGCCGCCCTTCGGGTCTTCGCTTCCGCAGAGAAGATAGCTTCTGAAGTCAGCATCGCTCTCGAAGTCGAGGGTGAAATCCATGCCGTGGCGTGATGTGTAACCGATATGCTTTCCGTCAAGTGTCACATCCTTCGTGTTGAAGTTGTACATGAGACGGAAATCATGGTCCTCTCCGCCGACTCCCTCTACATAATCAACCAGAACTACTGAAGAAGTCGGAAGAAGTACGAACTTGCGCCTGTGGAACACAGGATCGGGAAGGTATGCGTAGCCGTTGTGGCTGAGGTCGATTACCTTGCATCCCGCCTGAGTACCGAAGAAATGGCAGAGAGTTCTGACGCCTCTGACCCTGTCGACTCCGGGGATTGCTCCCATCTCGTGGTCATCGACATAGAGAGTGTTGTGGGCAAGTGCAGATACGAAGTATGCTCTCCAGTCCTTCCAGACTGACGAGCGGTAGATGTAGCGGCCGCAGTCTACGAGGATGTCCTCACCCTTGAGTGTGACCTCTGCATGCATGCTGTCGTTGTGGGAGTGTGTGCTTCTCTCGCCTCTCTCGAGCTGTGACGAGTGCGTGAGAACGTAGTCACTGTCCTCTTTCCAGCCGGAGCGCATCACGTAGATGCCTTCCTCGCTGTACTTGTAATCGGTCGTTTCGGGCGCCTTTCCTTCCCTGCCGGTTGTAGCCATGAAACGGAAGCACTCGTCTCCGTAGAGGGAATACATCCACTTCATATATTCCCTGAGCTCATTGAGGCCCTCAGGGAAGAATGAGAGGTTCATTCCTTCGTAGAGAGAAGTATCAGCCCTTCTTGTCGTGAGGTCCGTTCTGTCTGCGTCGCCGATCATCGGTGTCGACCAGTCCGGCTTCACGAGTGATACGATATAAAGTGCGCTGCGGCGGATGATTTCCCATGCGTAGTCGGGAACATAGAGTCCGTTCTTCCTGCACATGACGAGAGCCTGGCAGAATGCAATGGATGCAACCTGATGGTAAATCGGGGTCTTCTCCATGTGGACGCCGTTGTCGCTGAAGCAGTACCTCACTTCATGCATTACACGGCCGTAGGCTGTCTTGAGCCACTCCTGAGCTTCCTTGAACTCGGGGAACATGATGGCAATCTGCAGAAGTGCACTTGTCTCCATGCTGAGCCAGTTGGAAGAGCGGTCATGGTTCGAGTAGTGTCCCATCAAAAAGAGGGCATGATCTCGAATTCCGAGAAGGAAGGACGCAAGGTCATCTTCAGTCCATACATCCGAGTGTCTGAAGATTTCGAAGCAGGGAAGCCATGTCGTGTAGACTCTGATTCCCGTCTCGATTGTTCTCCATGCAGTTCCCGGGAAGGGCTGCTTGGGGACGAATGTCGTATCCTTGATGAATTCGTCAGCAGGCCATGCCTCGCGGAACGAGTGGAGTTCGGAAAGGAACTCCTTCGTATACTTTTCGTCCTTTGTAAGAGCGTATGCCCTTGCAAGCGGCTGCCAGTAAATAGTACGGAAAAGCGACCAGCTCCATTCGTTGTCCCTGCTCGTCTCTGTCGTCGGATTGAACATCCAGTCGATGGGGCCGTTGAACTTGTGGCCGAAGATGTCATGTTCCATGACCTTTTCTGCGTCGGCGATGATTTCGTCGTCTCTCAGTTTCTCGGCGTCCTCAATCGAGAAAAGGTAAACCGGATTCTTTCTGTTTCTGTAGTATTCTATGAGTTTCTTCCCGTCGACTGTGCCCATCTTCCTGAGTTCTGGGTAATCGGTATCGAGAAGAGAAATCAGATTTTCAATATTATTCATTAACAGCCTCTGTGAGATTGAGACAGGACAGCATCCGCTGCCCTGCCCCGTTGTTTTTGTGGCTTTTATTTAGCCAGGTAGTTTTCGTAAGCCTTCTGGTAGATCTTGAGTGCATCTTCAAGACCGAATGCCTTGAGCTGTGCCTGGTACTCTGCGAATGTTGTCTCGTTGAGTTCGATGGCACCTGTGATGAACTTTGTCTCCATCTCGTCAGCATAGGTTGTGACCTTGTTGATGATGGAAGATACTTCATCCGTGTACTCGCTCGGGATTGTTACAGG
>CAZGNN010000209.1:0-3427 GCA_964527335.1 uncultured Spirochaetaceae bacterium
CGAAGAAGGTTCGGAGCATACTCATGTTGAGGGTCTTTCCGAATCTCCGTGGACGCGTGAACAGGCTGACTTCTCCCCGTATCTCCAGAAGTTCCTCAATCAGCCCAGTCTTATCAACATAATAGAAATCACCAGTTCTGATTTTCTTGAAGTCATCCATTCCGACGGGAAGCATCAGGTTCGTCTTCATATTCGTCACGCTCCTCACAACTCAATGATACACTACTCTCACCTTTTTCTCCACACAAAAGTCCGGCTTGCGTCAGGGTATTCCGCTGTCGTCCCGGTATGAAGAAAAGGCATGACGGAAGAATGATGCCCAGTTCTGTTGTATCCGGGGAAAATGAAATCGGAGAACAAAAAAGGAAAGAAGCAGAGAAGACAGCCAGAACATAAAAACCATGGAATCAAAGAAAGAAGAGAAGAAAACGAGAAAGACCGGAGAGTCTACATAAGACGGAGGAAAAAGAAGCAGAGGATACATAACACCCGGCTTTCCATAGGCAGTGACAGTCAACAGGCTTTTCAGAAATGATGATACCGGCTACCATGAAAGCACAGGGGAATGACTATGAGAAAGACAAAACGCTGTCTGCTGCCGGCAATCATCGCACTGCTGATTCTTACATCATGCATCTCATTGAATAAGGGAGTAACGGATGTGGGGACATATCAGAAGGTCATCACTGTCGATGGTGTGGACAGGAGTGAACTCTACGTCAGGACGCTGTCCTGGGCATCGGGAGTGTTTCAGGGAAGCTCGGATGAAGTATTCGACGTAAGGGATAAGGATGCGGGACTCCTGAAGGGAAAGTACACACAGTCATTCAGACGGTTATCTCAGACAAGGTATCTTGTAGACAACAGCATAACAATCGAAATAAAGGACGGCAGAGTACGGCTCACCATCACCGGTCCCGATAAGGTATACAGTGACAGTGACAAAAAGCAGCTCTTCAACAGGAACATGCTGACATCAGATGAGGTGGAAGAAATCACAAGTGTGAGGGAACTTCTCTCGAAGTCACTGGAGTATTACCTCTCCACTCCTGCAGTTGATGACAGCTGGTAAGCACAATCCGGAAATGAAAGAGAAAGGCATCCCCTCGCAGAAGGAATACGGCACACAAAGCATAAAGAAAGAAGACAGAGATCGGAGATGTCTCAAGGAGGGAACCGGAGCTGCCGGCACAGAAGTCAGGGCATCACAGAGAAAGCAGAGAGATAGTGAATGAAATGCGTTTCTCGTCATCAGCGTCACAGAGAACAGTGACGAGGGTGGCGGGACTCTGTATTCGTTTCCACGTCAGGGAACATATGTACGACGCCGATCCCTCTTTTTCGGGCAATCGGGAACAGGCAACAGCCGCCCCGGAAACAGGGCCCGTGACGGAGAAGATAAAGCAATCGGGGAAGCAGTCTCTCAAGACAGGACTTCCCCTCATAACTGAAGAACAGGATGAGACTACTTCGAGAACTCTCTTGTGAAGAATGCAACTGTTGCCGTTGCTACCCTGTCCATGATATCGAAACCGGCTTCGTCATCGGAATAGAAACCGTAACCGTGATCTGCACCGCAGATCTTCAGGAGGTCAGCTCCCGTGTGCTCGGCAAACGGGTCAACGACGGAAGAAGGAACCGTAGTATCTTCAGTACCGTGTATGATGAGAGTCGGGATCTCTACGTCCTCATACTCGTCAAAGTGTTCACAGTAGTTCACGACGCTCTCGTAATATTCCCTGCTTACCTGGAGGTTCCTGCCGTACCACGGCATCTCGATATATCCCCTGTCCCCGCACGCGACAATATTGGCTTTATCGGATTCATCATCACCAGTTGCAGCCGGAGCAAGGAGAACACGGCACTTGTAGATGTCCTCGGTTGCGTTGATCATCGTCGCAATCTTGCCGCCGTTGGAATATCCGAAGATACCCACCCTCTCGCTGTCGATGTTTGCGTTCAGAAGAGCATATTCAAGAGAATCTTTGACGTCTCCTGCAGCACTGTCGAGAGTATACTCGAGGAAGGAACGCGTATCTTCCCCCGAACCCGCGAAGTCCATGCGGATGGATGCGATTCCCGCTTTTGCAAGAGCACGTGCGACATAGGTGAATCCCACGTTCTCGTTCTTGTCACCTGCAAAACCGTGAAGAATAGCAACAAGAGGAACACTCCCGTCAGTTTCGGGAACAGTGAGGACAGCGGCAATCTTGTAGTCGCCTCTCGTGCTGTCAATGTAGACAGTCTTTTCGACATAGGTCATTTCCTTCTCTTCTTTCTTTATGCTTGCGCATGAAGTGAGCGAGAAGACCAGTGCTGCCAAGAGAACAGCCAGCATAATCTTTTTCATATCTAACTCCTTAACCTTTCGGTTGGTTTCAGTATAGAGGCTCCCGGGATAACAGACAAGAAACAGAAAAAGAATCCTCAGAAGAGAATTCCGAAGACAAAACAGAGCACAGACTGCAGCCAAACATACGACAAGAGAGCATGCGTAAAACGGGTATCAAAAGGAGAAAAGGGATTATCGGCAGAAAGGGCTTGGCGAAAAACCAAGCCCTTGAAAAGTACGCGTTTTGATATTTCCAGTAAATTCTAGAAGTTAACCCACATTGCCGGACGAACGCCAGCGTTGTAGTAGGTAAAAACATCGCCCATGTCCATGACAGCATAGTTGGTACCATTATACGGACGTACCCACCACTCAATAGCACTGCCATTATAAGTCGCAATTCTGGCAGCATCATCTGCAAAATAAGACGTGTTTTCTGCCTCAGTCTTGGAAAGCAAGAACAGTTTATCAGCTCCGCTTCCAACTGTTGTAGTTTCAGATGTAACGTCTACATTGCAAACACTGACATCGTTAAGTCCGTAGTTTGTGATAAAGCCATTGAGGTAAGTTTGAATTTCCGAGGCAGAATAAGACATTGGCCCCTTCAAAATATTTTGAGAAATCAGAAGAACTCTCTTTTCGGCATCGTCTATAGCCAAAACCTTCCATGCAACTGCCTTTCCTCTGTTACTTGCAATTTCGTAATCATCCGGATATGTACCAAGATTAACAGAGCTACCAACAGCAGGTAGAGCAACCCACTGTGCATAAATGGTGATGTCTCCATTGACAGCAGATTCAAAGTCGTATTTATTATTTCCTGCCTGGTCTGTTGTCCATTTAACAAAAATACAATTGTCTTTTGTCGGAGTATCAGGTTTTGTAACCTTCTCGCCATTCTTGACTTCTTTCACTACAGCATCGCTTCCGTTATTAGAATCGAACGTAACCTTATAAATCACGGAGTTGCCTGCGCTGCTGTCACATGAGACAATGATTAATGTGGCAAGCATTATCATCATCAGTACAATAAGAGTTTTCTTCATAGTTTGTCTCCTCCATCTAGGATTTTGTTTTCTTTACAACATACTAGCA
>CAZGNN010000210.1:0-3402 GCA_964527335.1 uncultured Spirochaetaceae bacterium
GTTCAGATGAAACTCTTCAGATCCACCGACAGTCCCAGCTGCGCATCCACTATAAGAACAAGGTATTCCATCATAAGAGGACTGTTGTCCCTGCCGTTTCTGATTTCCTCGGCAATCTTATCGAACGAGCTCTTATCAAGTGGCTCCTTCGATATGGCAATGAGGATTTTCTTTCCCTTGAAATCCTCAGACAGGACAGATTTCTCCGAATAAAGCTCCAGTCCCCTGAGATTCCTGCTGATAATCCTCATAAGTTTCCCGAGATCCTTCTCCACCATCTCACCGAAAGGCCAGACAACGGAGAAGGAAGCATTCAGAGGCCACTCGAATACACGGTCATCCTCAATGCCGTCATATGCTATCAGACCGGTGACAGTGCCGTCGATGACGGTATTGAGAAGATTTCTTCTGACACTCGATATGATTCTCGATAAAGCCACGGCATACTTCTCCCAGCCCCGGTCGGAAAAGAGAGCGAACTCTCTTTCAAGTCTCTCCATGTCAGATCTGCACTGAAGTGCCTTCTCCGCACTCTTTCTGAACTCTTCGTATTCGTCCTTCTCCATAGTGTCACCTGCGTTTAAGCAAACCCATTCTCTTCATTCTCCACTCCAGGAACGGGGAAGTATGATTCGAGCTCAGAGTGAATAGCAGATGATTCATCAGTCTCTCCTTCTCTTCCGGAGTACGGGTATCATGTACCTTGAATGCAGACTTCACATCCTCATCAGGTATCGGGGAAGTTGAAATGAGGATAACTTCCATTTTATCTTTAGATTCCTTTCTGGTTTCACTCCTTACATAAAGACCGGAAGATTCTGCCAGGCTGTGGATTATCTTCCCTATCTTTTTAAACCTGAGGTAATTTTCCAGCGTCTTCCAGTTCCTGATGCAGAAATAACCGTACTCGAGATTCTCGGAGAAGAAGTCGACCTTATCCTTACTCTTTCTGAGAATATAGGAAGGCTCCTTCTCTGGATTGAGAACCCTTGAAAGAGAACATGAATGCTTGAGCATTCCCCCGCTCATGATATGCCAGTCCAGTCCTCTTGTCTTATCGAAGATATCGGCAACGAGAACCATATACTTCTCCCAGCCCCGCTTCTCTATGAGCTCAAACTCCTCGGTAATCCTTACCTTCTCTTCTTCCCCGCTGCAGGCTTTTAATGCCTTCTTCATGAACTCCGAATACTCAAGCATGTTCATTCCTCCCTGTTATTCTTGGCTGTTACCTGTCACTGACATTACAATAGCTTAGAAATGAAAAATCATAAAAACAACTTACAAAATTAGCCAACCTTTTCTTAAAAAGAATTATCGTAAATAGCAGGTTGCATTGCAGCTGTTTTCACGGTGACTTGCAAAAAACATTCTGTCCTTAATCCGGGCAGCAGAAGTCGTCATGCAGCATGACAATATGAGACTTCACTTTTTCATTCCGTAACTGAGGAGTTCACTTCGGGATTCTGTCGCTGACGTAATTCACCTTACATGCATAGCGACGTATGTTCTCTGTACCGTATTGCTGATTGCCGTATTCTAACAGGGAAACGGAGTCATTTCTGTATCCTGTCCGAGAGGACAACCTCGGCACTCTTTTCGCTGAAGCGTACTGCGTAGCACATGATGAGAGAGGACTGGGTAAGTCCGTCAGCATACTTCTTCCTTTCAATCTGGTCAGAGGCCTTCTCCAGTGTCCCGTTCTCCCCCTTGAGTTCAAAGACGGCAGCTCTCCGTCTCTTGCTGTCCAGTACCACGATGTCGGGGCGTCCCAATCCGTATTCCCTGTTTGACTCGACTCTGTACCCCATACCCCGGAAAAGTCCGTCGAAGAAAAGATGATAGGCATTCTCATGCCAGATATCATGATAGCTTATGGTCTCGTTGAGTATCTTCGTCATCTCACTGCTGACTGTCTCCGCGTCACCCGTCCAGAGCGCCCGGGAGAGATTTCCGAGGTCTGCCTTTTCACTCACCGCAGTCACCCAGTTCGAAAGAGATATGGAGAAGATGTTCATGATTTCCCTGTTGGGAACCTTAAGGTTGACTTCCCCTTCGGAGAAAGGATAACCGTTATCCTCATCAGCTGTCGTTAGGTAGCCTGTCATCAGGAGAATGCTCCAGATGTTGTTGTCCGTACTGTGGAGATAATCGTATGTGATGTTCTCATCGATTATCTTCGTTATCGTTCCGCCGGAGAGAAGAGTGTCAAGATCATCGAACATGGTCTTCCGGCCACCGGAGATGAAGGACTCGATGATGTCATTGCTGCTGGTATTGGCCCAGTAGTTTCTGGGCTTTGCTCCTGAATCATCAAAAAGATCATTGAGATAATGTATGACATCCCACGGACAATATATTTCCTCATTACCGAAGCGGTAGCCGTCGTACCACTCCTTCACCTTTTCGAGCTTATCCTCAAGGCCCAGACTGCAGAATGTCTCGGCCACCTCTTTCCCGGTAAAGCCGAAATACTCGTCATAGTCTGTGCTTGTCACGGTATTGCAGTAGACATTGTTGAGACCTGTGAAGATACTCTCCTTTGCAATCCGGAGGCACCCGGTAATCACTGAGAATTTAAGATATTCATTGTCTTTCAGAGCGCCCAGAATTCCTCTCATCAGGTCAACCATCTCCCTGTAGTAGCCTTTGCTGCTGGCCTTTGCCATCGGAACGTCATACTCGTCGATGAGAAGGATTACCTTTTCACCGTAATGGGCATAAAGCATTGTCATCAGCAGTCTCAAAGAGGAGACAATATCTTCCCTCGAACTTTCTTCACGGTAGATTCTGTTGAATTTTTCCTTCTGGAAATCATCAATGCTGCTGCTGGAAAGAAGAAATCTGAAGTTATAGAAAAGTTCACCGATTGCAGTGCGGAGTCTGTTATAGGCATTCTCGAACGTCAGTCCGTCAATGTCCTTGAACGAAACGAATATTGTCGGGAACCTGTTCATCCACTTCCCGCAGAGCTCTCTGTCTTCAGAGATTTTCAATCCTTCGAAGAGTTTTCGGCTGTCCTTCGATATGTCGAAGAAGGATGAAAGCATGGACATGGAGAGAGTCTTGCCGAAACGGCGCGGGCGGGTAAACAGAAATACATCATATTCTTTCGCAAGCAGTTCTTTGATTAGTGGAGTCTTGTCAATAAAGAGTCTTCCGTCTTTCCTTATGTCTTCAAATCCCGATTTTCCGAGTGGCAGTTTTATCTTTTCCATGCTTCTTTAACTCTCTGTAAAGATTTTACTTCAGCACCCGTCATTGAGCAAGGGCAAAAGCTCCTCCTGCCGGCGTATGTCTGTCCCGATAGAAAAATACACGGAGATAGACTCAGATTCCCCGCTTCACCTCAATATGGGATATATTCCCTTATCGGAAGACGCTGTCTTCATGCCATTTCCG
>CAZGNN010000211.1:0-3391 GCA_964527335.1 uncultured Spirochaetaceae bacterium
AGATAGAGACCGTTGATCTCTTCATCGAATCTGTTTTTCATATCAACCGAACCTTCCTGTAATGTAATCTTCCGTCTTTTTGTTCTCGGGTGAGGAGAACATCTTCGTGGTTTCGGAGTATTCGATGAGATCTCCCAGGAGGAAGAAGGCCGTATAATCCGAAATGCGGAGCGCCTGCTGCATGTTGTGTGTGACGATGACAATCGTGTACTTCTTCTTGAGTTCGAGCGCCAGGTCCTCGATTCTCTGTGTCGATATCGGGTCGAGGGCCGATGTAGGCTCGTCCATGAGAAGGACTGTCGGGTCAACTGCTATTGCACGTGCAATGCAGAGTCTCTGCTGCTGTCCCCCGCTGAGGCCCATCGCACTCTTGTTGAGTCTGTCCTTGACTTCGTCGAAGAGACCGGCAGCCGTCAGCGATGACTCGACGATTTCGTCAAGCTTCACCTTGTTCCTTATTCCGTGAGTCCTCGGGCCGTATGCGATATTGTCGTAAATCGAGAACGGGAAGGGATTGGGCTTCTGGAAGACCATTCCCACTTCCTTTCTCAGAAGCGGCACATCGACGCTCCTCTCGTAGATGTCCATTCCGTTATAGAGGACCTTGCCCTCTATACGGCATGACGGGATAAGGTCATTCATTCTGTTGAGACACCTCAGAAAGGTGCTCTTTCCGCATCCCGAAGGTCCGATGAGAGATACTATCGACTTCTCCGGAATGGTTATGTTTATTCCTTTAAGAGCCTCCGCGGCTCCGTAATACAGGTGCAGATCCTCTACGGTGAATATGTCACTCATCGCTGCTGCCTCCTTTAACTCTGACTATTAGCTTACTGAGAAAATTGATTAGAAGAACGAGGACAAGGAGCACTGCGCTCGTTGCGCGCGCCTCCTCCATGTGGAGTCCCTCGCTCATGAGGGCGTACATGTGAACAGAGAGTGTACGTCCCGAGGAGAGAAGCGAAGTGGCAACGCCCGTTGCGCTTCCCGCCGTATAGATGAGAGCCGCTGTCTCTCCCACGATTCGTCCGATGGCAAGAATGACACCGGAAAGAATCGACGGCAATGCCGACGGAATGACTACGCGGAAAATCGTCCTGAGCTTCCCGCACCCGAGTGCGTAGGAGCCTTCCCTGAGGGAAAGGGGAACCTCCTTCAGGGCTTCCTCCGTCGTACGCATGACTATCGGGAGAATCATGATGGCAAGCGTCAGGGATCCCGAGAGAAGCGAGTAACCGAAGTGGAGGAACGAGGAGAAGAAGATGTAGCCGAAGAGGCCGTAGACGATTGACGGAATACCGGAGAGCGTCTCTGCTGTCATTCTTATGAGCTTCACGACTCTGCCCTCTCTTGCGTACTCCGTAAGATATATTGCCGATGAAATCGAAATCGGGAGAGCAATGACGAGTGTCACAACCATTATGAAGATGGTATTGATGATGGAGGGAAGCATGCTCACGTTCTCGGAGTTGTACTTCCAGGCAAAGAGACTTGGCTTGAGCTCGGGAATTCCGAGAATCAGGACATACCCGATAATCAGAAGAAGGAAGAATGCCACAAGAAGAGCCGAGAGCCTTATGAGGACGCCGAGAACCTTACTCAGGGGATGTTTCATTTTGACCTCCTGCGGCTTATCGTACTGAATGCGATGTTGATTATGAGAATGAACACGAAGAGGACGGCGCCGGTGGCAATGAGAGCCTCCCTGTGGAGGTCTGTGGCGTAGCCCATCTCGAGAACGATGTTTGCTGTCATTGTCCTGACACCCTTTACAAGGGACGAAGGCATCACGGCCTGGTTACCTGCTATCATGATGACGGCCATGGTCTCCCCGATGCTTCTTCCTATTCCGAGAATGACTGACGAGAGTATTCCCGACTGCGCTGCCGGGATTATGACACGGAAGACAGCTGTCTCCTTCGTGTCCCCGAGGGAGAGCGCGCCGCTCATGAGGGCGGGATCGACGCTTCTGAGGGAATTCTCGCTGACGGTGATGATTGTCGGGAGAATCATGAGAGCAAGAAGAACAGATGCCGTGAGCATGCTCTTTCCGCTTCCGCCGCATACCTTCTGCATGAATGGAACAATCACCATGAGGCCGAAGAAGCCGTAGACGATGGACGGAATGCCGGCAAGAAGTTCGACGCACGGGCGGAGGAACTTATAGAGTCTCTTCGAACAGAAGAATGCCATGTAGACTGCTGTCAGTATCCCGAGCGGGACACCGAAGAGGATACTGAGCCCCGTGACATAGATCGAGGCAAGAATCATCGGAAGGATACCGTAGATATCCTGACTGGGCTTCCACTTCGTTCCGAAGAGGAACTTCATGGGACCTATCTCGGCAATCGTCGGGACTGCATTCATGAAAAGGAAGAGACAGATGAGCAAAACGGCGAGCACTGAAACCAGTGCTCCCGCGAAGAATATCAATTCTGCAATTCTTTCTTTAGTCTTCATCAGAGGTTATCCCAAGTCGTGACAGCGCCTGTGTAGATATTCTTGATGTTCTCGGTTGTAAGACCGCTGACTGCGTTGTCGTTGTTGACGATGACTGCGATGCCGTCAAGAGCAATCGAGAGACCTGTAAGACCCTTCTCGACTTCGCTTGCCTTGAGTTCTCTAGATGCCATTCCGATATCTGAAGTGCCGGATGCAGCATCGTTCATACCTGTTGTGGAGTCAGACTGCTGGAGAGTAACCTTGACGCCCGGGTTGAGTGAGGAGTAGTTCTCCACGAGGACTTCCATGACAGGATAGACAGATGAGGAACCGGAAATCGTGAGAGTTCCGCTGAGGCCCTTTGATGTGTAGCCTTCCTCGGTCTCGTTTACCTTTATGTAACCCTTCTTCTCGATGACAGCCTGTCCGTCCTTGCTCATGACATAGGAGAGGAAGTCTTCAGCAACATCGCTGAGAGTGAGGTATGCAACATTGAAGGGACGAGCAAGCTTGTAGGATCCGTCCTTGACAGCTGCGACTGACGGATAGACACCGTCGACGGTTACAGCCTTTACAGAAGAAGAGAGAGATCCGAGAGAGATGTAACCGATGGCATTACTGTTGCCGCTGACAGTCGTGATGACGACACTTGTGGAGTTTGCAATCTCGGCTGTCTCGGTTGTCATGTCAGTCTTGACACCGTCAATCTTCTGCTCGACACCGACAAGTTCGATGAACGCACCTCTCGTGCCGCTTCCTTCCTCACGGGAAATGACCGTGATCTCATTATTTGATTCCTGTGCACCAGAAGCGGTGACAGTCAGTACTGCGATACAAAATACAAGAACAAGAGTAATTAACTTTTTCATTTTCTTATCTCCTTGGCCACAACGCTACCCGATATGGGTTAAGGAGAAAGGAAACGTATGTTAATTCTGTGTTAATTCAC
>CAZGNN010000212.1:0-3388 GCA_964527335.1 uncultured Spirochaetaceae bacterium
GACTTCTCTCGTTCTCCGTCATACACGGCTACGGTGACGGAATACTCCAGAAGGGAGTGCAGATGTACCTCAAGAGGAATCCGTACGTCTCCGATTACCGCTTTGCGCTTCCCGAGGACGGAGGCATGGGTAAGACGTACGTGACGCTGAAGAAGGATTAACGCTTTCTCTCCGGAAGTTCGGCTACCACTACGGATGCAAAGAGGATGACGCATCCGATGATTTCCTTCATAGTCATTGTCTCGTGAAGGATTAGTGCTCCTCCGATTGCGGAGAATACGCTTTCAAGGCTCAGAATGAGTGTCGCCTTCGTTGCCGGTGTGTATTTCTGTCCGATTATCTGCAGCGTGTAGGCAATACCGCAGCTTCCGATTCCTCCGTAGAGGATAGGAACAAGTGCGTCCTTCACTCCGTTCACGCTGTTGTTCTCGAAGAAGAGCGAGAGAAGAAATGCGATTCCTCCGGCAAAGAGAAACTGCATAGCCGAGAGTTCTACTCCCTTATACTTATGACTTACATGATCGATGAACATCACATGAAGAGAGAAGACTATGGCGCAGATGAAAACAAGCGCATCTCCCTTGCTCAGTCCCTCGTTTCCGTTGATTGAAAGAAGAAATGCTCCGACAAGTCCCGTGAGGACACATATCCATGTCTTTCTGGAGTTCTTCTTTCCGAATAGAAGGGATATTACCGGAACTATGAGAATATAGAGGGATGTGATGAATCCCGCCTTTCCTGCAGTCGTGTATCCTATTCCGTACTGCTGGAAGTACGAGGCTGTACCGAGAAGAAGACCGCATATGAAGCCGTCGAGGATGAGAGACTTCATTTCCTTCCTTTTCTTTCCCTTTATGCTCCTGATGAGAAGCGGGAGAAGAACGATGAAGCCCAGAATCATCCTGAGACCGTTGTAGCATAAGGGACCGACAGCTGATGATGCCTCGCTCTGGAAAACGAATGTCGATCCCCATATAAGGGCAGTGAGAAGCAGAATGAGTGCAGACGATGTTTCTTTCATACGGCCGATTATATTGATTCGCAGAGTTTGATAAAAGTTGTTTTTTTATCTTTCCTTCTGCGTTATAATACTGTTTTCCTCAGGAGGACAAAGTTATGTCAGATTACATGAACGGTACGGGAATCCAGTACCATCTGAGAATAAAGAAGGGTGATGTCGGACGCTATGTCATCCTTCCCGGCGACCCCAAGCGTGTTCCTCTAATCGCAAAATATCTTGATGATGCGACAGAGGTTGCAGACTACCGCGAGTTCGTGACTTACACCGGCTACCTTGACGGCGAGAAGGTGAGTGTCACGAGTACGGGTATCGGGGGCCCGAGTGCCTCGATAGCGATGGAGGAGCTTTACAAGTGCGGAGCCGACACCTTCATCCGTATGGGAACATGCGGCGGCATTGCTCTTCCCGTCATGGGCGGTGACTGCGTCATCGCAACAGGTGCCGTAAGAATGGAGGGCACCAGCCGCGAGTATGCTCCTATAGAGTTCCCGGCAGTAGCGAACTACGAAGTCGTCAATGCCATAGTCGAGGCTGCAAGGAGATGCAATGCGAAATACCACGTGGGCATCGTGCAGTGCAAGGACTCCTTCTACGGTCAGCATGATCCTTCGATTATGCCCGTGAGCTACGAACTCGAGAACAAGTGGGAGGCCTGGAAGAGACTGGGTGTTCTTGCGTCCGAAATGGAAAGTGCCGCGCTCTTTACGGTCGCATCATTCCTCGGCGTCAGATGCGGAAGCGAATTCTTCACGGTCGGGAACCAGGAGAGGGAGAAGCTCGGACTGGATAACCCCAAGCTTCACGACACCGACTCGGCTATCCGTGTTGCCGTCGAAGCAATGAGGGTTCTCATCGAACGCGACAGGAAAGTAAAATAACTTTACACAACACAGGAGGGCAGGGCGTTTTTCTCTGCCCTCTGTAAAATCTTAATCCCTTGTGAGACATCATTTAACCGGTTAAATTTGCAATCGATGTCAATAATTATATAAATAGCTGATTCGATTCTGACGGAATCTGAAATAATGTTATACAAAAATCATGCTTTTTATATATCTTTAAAGGATTTGTATAAAAATTGCTGTTTACATTGTTGTAAAATTAACAAATCCGGAGTAATCTTAAACAAAGGATTAACAATTATGATAACGAATAGACAGCGACTTTCCATGGAGCTTGTATTCAACATCCTTCTTGTTCTTCTTGATGCATTTGTAATACTGATGCTGATGTTCAACAACGGGGATGGGTTCAGTTTTACGTTCCTGATGTATTTCACGCATTATTCAAGCCTTTGCCTGCTTGTTTCCTCTGCGCTTCAGATTTACGGAACCTGTCTGGAAATCAGGGAGAAGAAACGCAGGATCATATATCCTATCCGCGTCTTCAGACTGATGTCAGTTTCCGCGTCAATCCTTGTCACGTTCGTTGTCGTCTTCCTTCTCATTCCGCTTGCGAACTTCGAGGGAGTGGGGAAGATGCTCTTCACGAAAACAAACTTTCTCGAATACATTGTCTGTCCGCTGATTGCATTCGTGAGCTTCATACACCTCGGTGACTACAGGGAATTCGAAGTGAAGGAAGCCGCATTCGCGACTCTTCCGACGCTTCTTTATGCCATCGTCACGACGACACTCAATGCCTTCAAGGTAATCAGAGGCCCCTATCCGTTCCTCTATGTATATGAGCAGCCCGTGTGGCTCAGCTGCTTCTTCTTCATTGTCATTCTCGCGATTTCCTTCATGATATCGAACGTGCTGGTCATTCTCTCCCACAAGGACAGCCTTGTGACGAGAATCAGGAAAGCGGGAAATGCCGAAAAGAGAGACGAGGCTTCGTAAGAATCAGTTGTAGAGTTTTTTCCCGGAAGATATGTATTCTTCCTTTCTTTTCTCGAGGAGGGCGTCAAGGTCCTCCTCTTTCTCTGCCTCTCTGTCGATATCTATGACGAAGAGCTCGAGTCCGAGTGACGTGTATTCGCTCTGGAGTCTTCTGTTTTCATGAATACCGAGATCCAGTCTGAAGCGTTCGTCTGAGTAGCTTTTCACTGCATCCTCGGTCTTATAGAGATATACCTCGTCGGTCTTGAGGTTCCTTATACTGCAAATAGCTCTAATTTTATCTAATCTAAGAAATTCTTTCGGAATTGACATGCTTTCATTCTATATATATTTATAAATTTGAGCAAATCCCTCATCTGAAATGTAAAATCCAGGTTTTTCGACGGAAAATACCCTTTTTGTTGTGTTTTTCTGCTTTATTTTTGAATTTTGAACGTTTAAAATGGATACTTGAGGTTTTCTAAATGGAACAGCAGATTCAAGATTTAATTAACTCGATAAAGAAGGAAGGCATCGACAGTGCCAC
>CAZGNN010000213.1:0-3385 GCA_964527335.1 uncultured Spirochaetaceae bacterium
GGAATTCCTTTGACATGCCGATGCCGTTGTCCTTCACGCTGAACTCGAAGGTCGTCCTGTCCTTCACGGAGCACGGCTTCTCCGTGAGCCGTATCATGATGTCACCGCCGCTCTGCGTGTATTTGATGGCGTTGCCCACGATGTTGATCAGCACCTGATTCAGTCTCAGGCGGTCGGCAATCACATCCTCGTGCACGACATCCTCAGTATCGATGAAGAGATTGAGATTCTTTGCATTGACGAGACCGAGAATCATGGTCCTGAGGTCATGGAGGAGATCTGGGATGTGTATCGGCTTCTCGTCAAGCTTGACAGTTCCGCTCTCTATTCGGCTCATGTCGAGTATGTCATTGATGAGGCTTAAAAGGTGTGTGCTCGACATGCTGATCTTCGAGAGGTAATCCTGTACCTGATTGCGGTTGTCGATGTGAGTCTGCGCAAGTGCCGTGAAGCCTATGATGGCGTTCATAGGCGTACGGATGTCATGGGACATGCTGTTGAGGAACGTTGACTTCGCCCTGTTTGCCTGCTGTGCCGCGGCCAGGGCCTCGCTGAGCCTGTCCTGCTGCTCGAATTCCCTCATCTTCTCGTCCGTGATTTCACGGGCGACGTAGAGAGCCTCCCTTGCCTTTCCGTTTTCATCCCTTCTCTTCACGATGAAGCGTGACTCGAACCATTTGCCCCTGCGGTTTCTGTACTCTGTCGATATGGTATTCACATTTTCCAGTCTGTCCGCAAGAGTATCGAGATTGAGGAATTCCCTCATCGGAGCCTGCATGTCATCTGCCATGAACACGTTGAGTATGTTCTCCTTCACGTCATCGAACATGCCGCACGTTCCGGCAACTGCGCCCATACTGGGAACGCTGGTGAGAACCTCGTAGCGGCGAGTGTCGATTTCTGCCCTGAAGATCGTGGAATAGATTGCGGACACTGCAGAGATGACCTCGGTATGCTCCCTCTCGTCCCTGAGATGCGCTTCCTCGAGTTCATGTTCCTTCCTCTCCTGTGCGATATGTTCCTCGACTATGTCATCCACATTCTGGTACCCCAGTACGGCCTTGATGCCGGGGAGGTCCACCCGGCTCATGCTGTACTGGAAATAATGGAGCTTCCCGTTGATGAGGGAACGGTAATGACCGGAGAAGCTTCCGTCACGGGAAAGGAGCATCCTGACGTTATCAGTCGCGAAAACCCGGGCAACCTCCTCCCTGTCCTCATCACACACCATCGTTTCCAGCCAGTGTTTTCTGACATTGTCGAACGGGAATTCCCTCTCCTTTCCGATCTGCATGAGCTTCCCGTATTCATCGCTCAGCTTGAGAACCTTCACCGTCTCTTTTTCCATGTCTGCAAGGTAGACGTTCCTGAAGCCGCGTGCAAGGGTGTCGAATACGACAAGCTGCTCCTTGAGCTGTCTCTGATAGGCTTCTTCCTTTTCCTGCCGCTTTCTCTCCTCTTCGAGGTGCGCCCTGATAATGGCGTCAACGTTCTGGAAGCCTGCAATCAGGTGAACGCGGTCCTGCATGATGTTCACCCTGAACTGGTAATGGACAATCTGACCTTTTATGAGCATACGGTAGTTACCGGTGTACTCATCCTGCACTGCGAAGACCTCGCTGAGGTGCTTTGCACTCAGTGCATCGCTCAGCATTTTCCTGTCGTCGGGATAGACAGCCTCGTCTATCCATGCATTCAGAAACGGCTCATACGGAAACTCCGTGCCGATAACATTGTCGAGTCTGTGGTCGGTGTATTCATCCTCGAGCTTCAGAACCTTTGCAGTAGAAGCGGGGAGGTCCACGAGATATACATTCTTGAAGTTATGGGCGAGGGTGTCGAAGATCGCAAGCTGTTCTTCCCTCTGTTTCTGGTAGGCCGCTTCCTGCTCCCGCCTGCTCCTCTCCTCTTCGGCATGCCGTGCGATGATGTCGTCAATGTTGCGGAAGCCCGCAACGACGTAATCGAGATTCGCAAGCTTATAGAAGGTGTAGCTGTAATGATGCACCTCACCTTTCACGAGAGTGCGGTAACTGCCGTCGAACTCGTCCCGGGTACGGAAGACATCCCTCAGGTGCCGAACGGAGATGCTGCTCTCAATCATCGAGCGGTCCTCGGGATGGACGTAAGATGAGATATACTCCTTGTAGACAGCGTCGTAATTGAACTTCTGATTCTCATCGGCATCCACCAGCCTGCTGCCGAAGTTTGTCGCCTTGAGAATGCGGGCGGAACCGTCTTCAAGGCTTATCAGGAACACATTCAGATAATCACGTATCAGGACGTTGATGATTGCCTGGCTCTTTTCCTCATCAACCTTCTCGACACCGAAAATGACATGAGAGAGTCTTCCGCTTTCGTCCGTATCCTCCTTGAAGAAATGAAGTCTGCATGACTCGGCGGCATAGGAAATGAAATCCATCATGATATGGTCCTTTCCCTCCATGCGCTCCTCGATTGTGTTTCTGTCCACAAAGCGCAGGGCTTCCTCACAGCTCCATTTCGAGGATACTCCGCGTATTATGCGGTCGGCGTTGGCATCGTAGTTGTTCGAGCCGGGGATTGTCAGTTTCCGTACTATCGGGGCGGACTTGATTTCGGTGTAGGTATTATCCCGGATATTGACGCGGTCAAGGCAGAAGAAAATGCTCGAGAGTGCGCTGTAGGCACTGTAGAGTCCCCTCGTATGCTGTTCACGTCCGACGCTGACTATCGAGTCGATATTGCGGAATGCCACGACAAGACACAGTTCCTCACCCGGCTTGGAGATCCGGCTGTAGTGTGCCGAATAGTGATGGATTTCTCCGTCATCCACGATGCGGTAGTCACACTCGAGATCATCACGGCCGTCCGAGAAGGTTTTCAGGAGTGCATCAATCGACAGCTTCTTCAGAAAGGATTCCCTGTCTCCCGGATATACACGGTCCTCGGCATAGGTCCTGAGAAGCGAGGAATACGAAAAGCCCTGGGGCTTGTCAGTGATACCCTCTGTCACATAGCCCTTCAGCTTTATGATATCTGCACTGTCCTGTAGCGGACGCAGCACGTACACGTTAAGATAATCTGCGGTCAATGCCGCCATGAGATTGATATGATTCAACATAGCCCTGTCTGCACTCTCTTCCTAGAATACAACAGAAATCCACCACATGGTTAGAAAAAAAACAGAATTTACTTAGTCTTTCTGACATCGAGACCGAAAAAAACCCGTGATTACACGGGGCTATCAGATGAAAAACGAAATCATTTTAAGATAACAAGAGGGAATTCTCGGCAACTTCAATTGCCGAGTAGTTCACACATAAGTCAGTATCATCATCCCGGAGGACACAGCACAAGCCTCACGCATTCTCTGGCACGACATTTTCAGACTGCTCTACCTTTT
>CAZGNN010000214.1:0-3361 GCA_964527335.1 uncultured Spirochaetaceae bacterium
GGACTACGCATTCCTCCGTCTCCGTATATATACGGGACGCACCCATCAGATAAGAGTCCATCTCCTCTCCGTCGGGCACCCGGTACTCGGGGACCCCATCTATTCCAGACCCGACGGAAAGTACAGGGATGCAACTCTCATGCTTCATGCCGAGAGGATTGTGTTCTCGCATCCCAGGACGGGAGAGAAGATGGTCTTCCGTGCGCCTCTTCCGGAGAGAATGAGGGCTATACTCGAGAGCGAAGGACTGGACGAAGAATGAGATTCCGTATCCTTAAATCAATCAATAACCTCTATACAGCTCTTTCTCCCGACGGAAAGATATACACCCTCAGGATAAAGGGCAAGAAACTCAAGACGGAAAAGGGAGAATACAATCCCGTCGTCGTCGGAGACTGGGCAGAAGGCGAACCCTATTCCGATACGGAAGCCCTCATCACGAGCGTCGAGGAGAGGACCAGCTCATTCTCGCGTTTCAACTTCAAGGAGGACCGTAATCAGACGATATGTGCCAATCAGGATCTGACTGCCATAGTATTCTCGGCGCTTTCTCCTCCGTTCCGTCCCCGTTTCGTCGACAGGGCGATATGCTGCACACAGAACAGTGACATTCTCCTCGTTCTCAACAAGATAGACTACGGCCTTACAGAAGAAGAGAAGGAGAGATACGAACTCTATAAAAAGCTCGGATACAGCTGCATTGCCGTATCGAGTGTGGACGGACAGGGAATCGGGAGACTCAAGAGCATGATAAAGGGAAAGACAGTCTGCTTCGTTGGACAGAGCGGAGTGGGGAAGTCGACTCTCATCAACACTCTTCTCGGAACTGCACTCAGAACAAACGAAGTATGTGAAAAGTACAACCGCGGCCGTCACACCACGAATCATTCGGTATTCCTCATGCAGGGTGAATACAATATAATCGACACTCCCGGCGTCAGGGAGATACAGGTCCCGATCGAGGATCCGCTGCTTATACGTGATTCCTTCCCGGAGTTCCGTGCCTGCCACTGTCTCTATCCCGACTGCCTCCATAACGGAGAGGAGGGGTGCACGGTTCCCGAGAAGGTCGAAAGCGGGGAAATCAACAGCGACAGATACTTCAGCTACCTCAAGACCCTCGAGTCCGTTTCACTCATAAGACCCCAGTGGGAGAGGAGAAAGAAATGAGAGCGAGAACTATAAGGGACACCGAGCTCGACACAATCCTCGATGACGTCAGGAAGTATTCCCTCTCCGACGAGGGAAAGGAATATATAAGCGCGGATCGTGTCACAGCAGATGAAAGCGTCCTCCACGCTAGGTACATCCGCATTGACGATATTCTCAACAGAATCGAGGACGGGATACAGCTTGAGTACTTCCCGTCACTTTCGGATCTCTTCTCGTTCGTGAAGGAGACTCACCGTGATATCGAAGGAAAGGACATCTACAGGGCAGGGGAGTTCCTCCATTCATCCTTCCTCCTTTTCAGGTTCGAAGGAACAGAGGACAAGGCAACCCCGGAATTGAAGGAAATCGAGAATGACATACTCTCTTCTCTCAACTGGGAAGGCGAAGTAAATCCCGAACATCCGCGTCTCAAGCCTCTTATCAGGAAGAGGGAGGAGACGAAGGCCGAGCGTTACCGCTATTCGATGTCCTTCATCTCGTCCAACCGCCAGATAGTCCAGAACGACAATCCTCTCTACCGTAACGAGAGAGTCGTCATTCCGATCTTTTCGAAGGACAAGAGGAGCGGGGAGTACTACGTCTCCGGGCAGAGCCAGAGCGGCAACACCACATACGTCGAACCCTTCGAACTCGTCGACCTCAACAACAGGGTGGTGCTTGCAGAAGAGGCCATCAGACTCGAGAAGATAAAGATTCTCCATGAGCTCAGTGAAAGCGTAAGGGGAATAATCCGCTTTCTGAAGGATATGACAGAATATGTCAGGGAGTTCAGCTTCCACTATGCATTCGCTCTATGGGTGAAAAGGAATAAGGCTCACCACATAGAAAAGGGTGATGATATAGCACTCATCAATGCAGTCCATCCTCTCCTGGGGGCAAAGGCTGTCCCCATCACCGTCCATATCCCGCACACTACGAAGGCCCTTGTACTCAGCGGCGCAAACTGCGGCGGTAAATCCGTGACGATGAAGACCGTAGCGCTTCTGAGCCTCATCAACCAGATATGTTCCTTCATCCCGGCCTCCGAGACCAGTACGCTTCCGTATTTCGACTCCGTCTATACGGACATCGGAGACGGACAGAGCATAGAGAACGAGGAATCGACGTTCTCCTCCCACATGTCGAACATCGCGTACATAACGAAGAACTGCACTGAAAGATCTCTTGTCATACTCGACGAGCTCGGGTCCGGAACAGACCCCTCGGAAGGTGCTTCTCTCTCGCTCTCGGTTCTGAGATACCTCTCGTCCAGAGCTTATCTCACAGTCTGCACATCACACTACAACCAGGTGAAGAGCTATGCATACACCGAAGAGAACATGATGAACGCCAGCATGGAGTTCGACACGAAGACGAGTAAGCCCACATACAGGGTTCTCGAGGGAATTCCCGGAGACAGCCATGCCCTGAGCACTGCAAAGCGTGCAGGGATGCCGAAGGAGATAATCGAGGAGGCAACGCGGAATCTCTCCTCCGAGAGCAACACCTCGACGTCAATCATCACATCACTCCTGTCGAAGTCCCGTACCCTTGACCGCAAGATGACTGAGCTCTCCATCGAGAAAAGGGCACTCGAAAACGAGAGAAAGAAATTTGAAGATACCGAAAAGGAACTGAGGAGCAAGCTTCTCGAAGCCGAGAAGGACGGCTGGAAGGAACTCAATGATTATCTCTCGTCCTCGAGAAAGGAACTCGAGAACCTTGTGAAGGCCGTAAGAACCGGAACTCTCACGAAGGAGAAGACGAAGGCCGTCAAGGACTTCATAAGGAAGGTCGAGGACAAGGAAAGGGACGTCAGAAGGGAAATCGACGAGAAGGAGGATGAGGAGGACACGCTCAACACATCCGCCTTCACGAGCGGTGACGATGTTCTCTGCGGCAAGGGGAAAACTAGAGGAAAGATAGTCTCCATAAAGGATGAGAAGAACAGTGTCGTAATATTCGAGAACGGTCTCAGAATGACTATCAGAAACCGCGACATGGTACACGCAAAGCCCGTCGAGATGACTGTTGACGTGTCACATTTCCAGTCGAGCGGAAAGAAGGCGAAGTTCGTACTCGATGTCCGCGGTCTGACGCTTGCAGAAACTGAGAAGGCACTCGACGACCAGATAGAGGCAGCACTGCTCTCGGGACTTCTCTCGTTCTCCGTCATACACGGCTACGGTGACGGAATACTCCAGAAGGG
>CAZGNN010000215.1:0-3359 GCA_964527335.1 uncultured Spirochaetaceae bacterium
GTCACTCTGGCCCGATGTACTGGGACGCGAGTACTCATGCGACAGGGAATTCGAAAGCGACATGAAGAGAAGCTACTACAGCAAGCTTGGAATCGAAAAAATCTGAGTCTTTGTAAATATCAATCCTGAGACTATGGCATAAGGATTACCACTACTTCAAAAACTTCAGATTTCTTCTGAAGTAGCTTTGAAGTTGACTTCAAAAAGTTTCTGAAGTAAACTTCAAAAAGTTATTGAAGTAGTTTTTGAAGTACTTCAAGAAACGGGAGCACCTGAATCATGTACCTTGAGGATATTGAAAAAACAGACAAATACGAATCTTTCAGGATGGAGGCGAAAGCCCGCCTGAACCGTGATGATATTGTGGGATGGCTCAAGACAATCCCCGGCTTTGCAAATGCAAAAGGCGGCACTATGTATATCGGTGTCGAAGACAAGACCAACAAGCTTATCGGTTTTGACAGAAAGGAAGCAGACAGTGAACGTATCTTCTTCACAAACCAGATCAATGAGCATATCTATCCCTATCCCCCGATTGATATCAGCTTCGTTCCTTACGAAAACAACGGAAAGGAACTATGCATCATCAAGGTTGAGGTGCATGAATCTCCGGTAAAACCCGTTCTCCTCAAATACAAGGGGCTGTACGGAATCTTCATGCGGCGGGGAGGATATACGAATGAGGCTGACTACGAGGAGATGACGAAAATGTTCGTCTCCAACCGGGATACCCAGTATGATTCCACGGACACCGGTACGGAATACAACAGATCTTCCTTTTCAACGCTTCTGAATTACTACAGTGAACATAATGGCGGTAAGGAACTCACCGACAGGGAGCTGAAGGCTGTTCACTTCTTCAATAACAGGAATATGCTGAAGACCGGAGCTCTCCTTTTCATGGATACATATGACGGAGAGCGGACTGCCGTACAGTGTTCAATCTTTTCCGGATTGACAAAGGGAAGTGACAGGATTGCGACAGCAAAGAAGTTCCAGGGAAATATCATAGATACAGTTGAATTTGTCATGACATTCATCGATCAGAGAATGACCCGTACGATAATCAAGAAAGAAAGAGGAAGGGAAAATCTTGACGCCTATCCTCACCGCGCTGTTTTTGAGGGAATTGTCAACGCAGTCGCACACCGTAACTACTTTCTTCTTGGAACCCAGATACAGATTGATATGTTCAGGGACAGACTTGAAATCTCCAGTCCCGGAAGCTTCTATCAGGGAGAGCCGATTGAGAAGACGTATAATCTCTCACAGTATCTCTCGACAAGAAGGAACCCGCTGATTACAGACATTCTCGTTATGTGCAACATGATGGAGGCAAGGGGAACAGGCTTTGACAAGATAATTGAAGCTTACTCTGATGTCGATATAAGACATAAGCCGTTCATCTACTCCTCATCTTCTCATTTCTCGCTTGTTCTCCCGGATCTTACCTACGATGACGGAGTAGATACCGGTATCATGCCGATTATCGATTTCATATCCCTCGAAAGAGTCTCTGACTACGACAGGAAAATACTTTCTTACTGTCATTACGGTGTATGGCAACCCCATGAGATAGCATCTTACATCGGAATAAGTGACTCAAGTTATTTCAGAAAGAAGATACTCGGCGGCCTTGTCGAGAAAGGATACCTTCTGGAAGAAAAGGATAAGAACAGGAGAAAATACAGGACAAATCCGGACATTGTTCTGTAGTTTTCTGAGGATGTATGGTGGGATCCTACAGAAGCCCCATTCTCGAAAGTGCAACCGCAAGAGAAGCAGATACCGCCGTCTCCGTACGGAGTATGCGGGACCCCAGCAGTGTCGGTTTGAAGCCCTTCCCGATGAAATATGCCCTTTCCCTCGCCGACCATCCCCTCTCCGGGCCGATGGCAAGCGTGACGCTTCTGCCCGAGAGGTTCATCGCCGACAGATTCTCCGCTCCGATTACGTTGTCGAGAAGGAGGAGTTCGTCGCTCTCCGCCTTTTTAACGGCCTCTTCGACTGATGATGTGATTATGCACTCACTAACCCCTGTCTTCCCCGCCTGCATTGCGCCGTCAAGGAGAATCTTACGGTATTCACCGTCCGTATAGAGAGATGAAGAAGAGTAACTCTTCTCCCCGAGGTCGGTTATAGGGAGGATTATGCGCCCCGCCCCTAGAGATACAGCCTCCCTGAGGATGCGCCTCATGCATATGGGGCGTGTCTGTCCGACAATGAGCGTCACGGGATAGAGCGCAGAGGTGTCTTTCTCTCCAGTGAACGTGAAGGCGATGCCTTCATCAGTGATGGATGTAATCAGGGCACTGCCCTCCATAGAATTGACAATACCGCATCTGAAGGAGTCTCCCTCCTTCAGGTGAAGTACCTTCCTTATGTGCTGTGCCCTCTCATCGGATGCGGAGAAAATCCTCTCCCCCTCCTCCATCAGAATTATGTTCACTTCGACCTTCCGTAGAGCTTCGAATAGTACTTTATGCCTTCAAAAGAATGAGACGTGAGGTCTTCCTTCTTCATCTTCCAGGACCAGTTGCTGCTCCCGCAGGTCGAGGGAACGTTCATTCTCGCTTCCTCTCCCAGGCCCAGGATATCCTGTAGCGGGAAGATAACGTACATGCTGGGGCCCATCATGAGGGCTCTCATCATCTTCCAGAGAACGCCGTCATCACCGCATTCGAAATAGCGGCGGACAACATCCTTCGTTTTCTCGTCAAGAGAATGGTACCAGCCGACAGTCGTGTTGTTGTCATGGGTTCCTGTATATGCAACGGAGAGATAGTCACAGTTATGAAGGAGATAAGCGTTATCAGTATCGAATTCGCCATTGTCGTCGAAGCCGAATGCGAACTGCATTATCTTCATTCCGGGAAGATGGTTTCTGTCCCTGAGCTTCTCGACACCTTCCGTGATTACTCCGAGGTCCTCTGCAATGATGGGAAGATCCGGCCCCAGTTCCTTCTTCACTGCATCGAAGAACTTCTGTCCCGGTCCCTTCACCCACTTTCCGTTCTCTGCCGTGGTGTCGCCGTACGGAACTCTCCAGTAGGCCTCGAGACCCCTGAAGTGATCAATACGCACTATGTCGCTGAGTTTGAGACAGCTCTTGATTCTCTCAATCCACCACTTATATCCGTCCTCGGCCATCCTGTCCCAGTTATAGAGAGGATTACCCCAGAGCTGACCTGTGGTGCTGAATGCATCAGGCGGAACACCTGCACTTGCTTCCTGGACGCAGTTACTGTCGAACTGCAGCAGAGCCGTGTTCGTCCATGCGTCAACGCTGTCGGAAGCAACGAAAATCGGGATATCACCGATGATCTTCACGCCCTTCTCGTTGGCGTAGGCCTTCATCT
>CAZGNN010000216.1:0-3358 GCA_964527335.1 uncultured Spirochaetaceae bacterium
AAAAGGCTTTGTCTTTCAAAAGTTCAAGTTTTTCCTTGTCCATGGCTTTTCTCCTCAGCGCATCAGCGCTATTTCCTTCTTCTGTTCATCTGTAAGATTCTCTGTTTTGACTATATGAGACAATACAGTCAGCTTTGCTGCCTGCTCGAGGCACTCGAGTCTGTCGAATGCGTTGATCACGCTCTTTCCGACGGCCAGGGCACCGTGCTTTTCAAGAAGCACCGCATTGTAGCCCATGGCTACCGTATCACTCACCTTCTCTGCAAGAAGAGGTGTCCCCATTCTCGCATACTCCACCTTCTTCACCTTATCGAGAAGATAGAAGCTCTCGGCGATGAGGGATGTGTTGATCTCCTCGTTGGAAGCGGAGAAGAGACACGAGTACGTCGGGTGCGAATGGCAGACCGCATTGACGTCGGGACGACGGATGTAGATCATGCGGTGCATCTCCGTCTCGATGCTGAGCTTCTTGTCCGGAGTAAGATTCTCTCCTGTCGGGATATCGACAAGGGCGATGTCATCAGAGGTGAGACTGCTCTTGTCCTTTCCCGAGGGTGTTATTACCATCACGGAGCCGACACGCGCACTTATGTTGCCGCCCGTCGACGTCGTGAGGCCCCGCTCATAGGAGCGGCGCATGAATGCCGCCACACTTCTTTTTGCTTCTTCTGTGTCCATACATATGTGATTCTATCACAAAGAGAGCTCTCTTTGGATATACATTGGAGACAAAATGTTCAGCACCGTCAAACCTCTCAAGAAAGAGAGCCCAGAGGTATTGTTTCGCGCCTGGAAGGTTTCCCAGCTGATACAACACGTTACTAAGAAAGAGATTATCTGATCAGAGCATGAATATTTTTCTGATTGCGTGTTTTTCTCACTATTATAAAAATCTGCCTCTGTAATCTGCTTTCACGCAAAATATAGTCAGGGGCAGAAAAGCAAAATTATTGTACTCAGATATCAGAACAGGTCACTGTGTGTTCCGGTTCTTGACAGGAAGAGGATCAAATCCTCCTCACAGATTCTGTATATCAGGAGCCAGTCAGGAGTGATGTGACATTCTCTATACCCCATAAGCCGACCGGAAAGTTTATGGTCTCTGTTTCTCTCGGGTAGAGGCTTTCCTTCTGAAAGGAGCAGAACGACCTCACGGAAAAGACTGATATCATATCCTCTCTTTTTGATTAGCTTCAGATCACTGCTGAATTTTTTTGTTATCACAATTCTATACTTCACCAAGCACATCCTCCAGCATTTCATCCACGTTGTCATAGGCTTTTACAGACGAAGGATTCTTTCTCATATTCTCCACCTCTGCAACTGCAGCAAGAGTATCTGCATTCGGAACAGATTCTCCTATTTCGAAAGGAATCCTGTGTTCTCTTACAACCTTCTTTGCAAAGACCGTGAACGCTACGGTCATAGTCATACCCATATCAGAACAGAAGTTCTCGAACTGCTTCTTAAGATCGCTGTCCATTCTGATGTTTACATTCGTATTGGCCATTATTGTTTCTCCTAAATTCATTATCTCTCCTTTCTTAGTATTTTTATTTTACAATGTCAATAAATTTACGCACAACATATTGCATTTTACTTAAACACCTCCTCTTTTTTCTAATTTGGCGCAAGTTATCTGACCGATGTACATAAATTCTAACTGACTGAGAATTGTAAAATGTGGCTAGAAAAGTGACACTTTCAAAGAATCCGGGGCCTTTTTCTGATTTCGTGTTCTCCCGTTCAACTGACCGGACCTAAGGCTTGAGCGATGTAAGAGGAACAACATAGACACCATCGTCCCTTCTGTACAGAATTCTAGCAATTACCGATTTCCCGGATTGATTTCAATGGACCTGATGATCCGACGATATTTTGAATGGTCATCCGACAATATTCCGAACGGTCATCCGACAGAATTTCTTTTTATGTACCAGCAGCTTGTACCAATCAACTTGCAACAGGAAAGGAAAAGCAGGCATAAAGGAGTTACCATCCCGCTATCTTCTTGTTAGAGTCCCTCACTTTTCCTATAATGCATACGTCTGGAGATATTTAACTATGAGAATGTCAAAAATGTTTGCGAAGACTCTCAGGGAAGCACCGAGCAGTGCAGATACGAGAGGTTATGAGCTTCTTTTGAGAGCCGGCTTCATCCGACAGCTCGGCGCCGGTATATTCACCCTTCTTCCCTTCGGAATGAGATCGACCAAGAAGATTGAGGAAATCATCAGAGAGGAAATGGATGCCATCGGAGGACAGGAGATCCTCATGAGCGTCGTCAACCCCGCAGACATCTGGAAGGAAACGGGACGCTACTATTCCATCGACAAGGAGATGGGTCGTTTCCAGGACAGAAACGGCAGGGACATGGTCCTTGCAATGACCAACGAGGAGACAGTCACAGACTGCGCAAAGGGAGAAATCGACTCCTACAAGCGTCTTCCCGTCATGGTCTACCAGATTCAGACGAAGTGGAGAGATGACCCCAGGCCGAGAGCAGGTCTCATCAGAGTCAGGGAGTTCACGATGAAGGATGCATACTCCTTCCACACAAGCCAGGAATCCCTCGACGAAGCATACGCAGATCAGTACAGGGCTTACTTCCGCATCTACTCACGCTGCGGTCTTCCTGCCATCGCGGTAGGAGCCGACACAGGCATGATGGGCGGAAAGATCAGCCACGAATACATGTACCTCTCGCCTATCGGAGAGGACACAATCATCACCTGTCCGGAGTGCGGCTACACGGAGAACAGACAGGTCGCAAAGTTCAGGAAGGAATACTTCACAGGGGACCTCAAGCCGATGGAGAAGGTCGCGACACCGGAAGCAAAGACAATCGACGAACTCGCATCCTTCCTCAAGATCGATCCGAGAATGATGGCAAAGGCCGTATTCATGGTCGGTTCCTTCATTGACGACAAGACCGGAGAGGAAAAGGATAAGCTCGTTACGGCAATCATCCGCGGCGACCTCGATGTCGAGGAGAGCAAGCTCAGCAACGCCATCAAGGCAAACTCCCTCAGGCCCGCTCACGAGGAGGAGATTACGGAGTACGGCATGGTACCCGGCTTCGCTTCCCCGATCGGTGCAAAGAAGGGCTTCATCCTCGTTGTCGATGACTCAGTCGCAAACTCGAACAACTTTGTTGCAGGTGCTAACGAGAAGGGTTACCACTACCTCAACACCAACTACGGACGTGACTATGACGGCGCTGTCGTTGCAGATATCGCATCGGCAAGACAGGGTTTCCCGTGCCCGAAGTGCGGTTCTCCCCTCAACTCGAGCAAGGGTATTGAAATCGGAAACATCTTCCAGCTCGGAACAAGATACTCCGCAGCCATGAACTGCA
>CAZGNN010000217.1:0-3348 GCA_964527335.1 uncultured Spirochaetaceae bacterium
TTCTCGGTTCTGATGAGCCTTCTTTTTCCCCTTCTCATGTTCATTCCCGGCTATTTCGTCGGAAGAAGCATAACGGAGAATGAAGTCATCATGGCACTCTTCGGCTTTCTCTTCATAGGTCTCGGTTTTCTTATTTCGTGGCTCTTCTTCAGAAGAAGGAAGAAGGAATACTCCCCGTACATCATAAGAAAGCTATGAAGAAACTTCCCCTCCTCCTCTTGATTGTCGCACTTCTCGTCTCCTGCTCCGCCCGAGATACGGAGAGCAGCAGTGGTGACACAGCCAAGGGAGTCTACCCCGACCTCATAATGACGAACACATCCTGCAGCGTCGGTCAGAGCGACTCCAGTCCCATAGTGCTCACTGCCGGGAAGATGACTCTCTACAGTGATGATAACTATGCCCTTCTCGAGGATTTCTCGTTCACGTCCTACTCTGAAGACGGAAAGACGGAAACCGAAGGCAGGGCCGAAAAGGGAACAATCAGACTTGACGGCAGTTCGATTACGCTCGAGGGAGGCGTGTCATTCTCGCGCCCCGGGGACAACATGACGATAACGGCCGAAAGCCTTGTCTATGATAAAGAGAGAGATGAAATCACAACAGAGGGAAAAGTTGTGGTAATATCTGATGAGGGAACCGTTGAAGGATATGACTTCAAAGGGGATCTGAGGGAGGGAGTCTACTCCTTCTCCAGCATAACGGAAGGAGATTTCAAACTTGAATAAGCACATCGTCACTCTTCTGATTCTCCTTTCTCTTAGCCTGTTTCCGCTCCTTTCGGAAAGCATAACATTCTCCGGAGGAGAGAGCTCGTTATCCCTCAGAGAGGGGCAGAAGAGCGTGACGCTCTCCGGCGGCGCGGCCGTAAAGACGGGCTCCATAACAATCGAAAGCGACAGCATGACGCTCTCGGGAGACGACTGGCGCTATGTCGAATGCACGGGCTCGGTTGTCATCCGCGACAGCGACAAGGGCCTCGAGATAAGAACCAGCGGCCTCTGGTTTGACAGAACCGAGGAACTCATTCTCATATCTTCATGGTTCGAGATTGATGACACAAGCCAGGACCTCTATGCAACGGCTGGAAGCCTCAGGTATTCGATGAAGGACGAGAAGCTCGAGCTGAGTATGTCCGTCACACTCATGAGGATAAGCGACGGCTCTGTCATGACGTGCTCGAGCGAATCACTTACCTATGACAGGACGAACGAATTCGTATCGCTGAGGGGAAAGAGCAAGGTAGTCTGGAAGGGAGACAACTACGAGGCGGACATAATCTCCGTCAATCTCAGGGATGACGAGATTACCCTTTCGGGAAGAATAAGAGGTACCATCAATGGCTGACACCCTGACAGTTGAACACCTTTCGAAATACTACGGCAGAAAACACGTCGTCAAGGATGTCTCCTTCTCGATGGAGAGCGGTGACATCACGGGTCTTCTCGGGCCCAACGGTGCCGGCAAGACCACATCCTTCTACATGATAGTCGGCTTCATAAAGTCCAACGGCGGAACAATCAGCATCAACGGCGAGGACATAACCGGAATGGCTATGCACGAGAGAAGCCGGATGGGGCTGGCGTACCTTCCGCAGGAAGCAAGCATATTCCGTAAGCTCACTGTCGAGAAGAACATACGCCTCGTGCTCGAGGCACAGAAATACCTCACGAAGAAGGAACGGAGGGACAAGGAGGAGGAACTCCTCACGGCATTCGGCATCGACAGGGTACGCAAGCAGTACGGCTACACCCTCTCGGGCGGAGAGAGACGGCGTACCGAAATCGCACGTGCCCTCGCGACAAGTCCGAAGTTCCTGCTCCTAGATGAGCCATTTGCAGGAATAGACCCGAAGGCCGTCTACGAAATCAAGCAGATAATAAAGCACCTGAGCGACAACGGTATCGGGATACTTCTCACAGACCACAACGTGAGGGACACACTCGAGATAACGACGAAGGCACACATCATCTCCGACGGAGAGATTCTCGTCAGCGGAACGAGAAGAGAGGTTCTCGAGAACGACAGGGCGAGAGAGATATACTTCGGACACGACTACGAGGAGTACTGATGGCAGGCGTTGAGATATCGACAGGGCTGAAAACCGAACAGAGACTCGATACATCGATGATCCAGATGATCGACATGATCACGATGCCATCAGCAGAACTCAACGAGAAGATAAAGGAGGAGGCAGCCTCCAACCCCGCCATCGACATCAGGGAGAGAACACCCTCGTACGAGGCACTCGCCGGACGGGGAAGCTACACCCGTACATTCTCCGATGAAGCAAACTCAAAGGCGTATTCCGACGATGACGAGAACAGGGACTGGTTCGAGAAGACCGTAAGCGAAAAGGAGGATCTTCAGGAACACCTCATAAAGGAACTCGGGTGCCTGGAGCTTACCCCGGAAGTGAGAGAGACCGCGGAGAACCTCATCTCCGCCCTGGACCCCAGCGGCTTCACAGGCCCCGCTCCCGAGACCCTTGTTCCAGGGAAACTCAAGGAATATGTTCCGGATGCCCTCAAAGCTGTCCAGTCACTCGACCCCACCGGCGTCGGAGCAAAGGACTGGAAGGAAGCCCTGATGCTCCAGATAAGGGAAATCGAGAAGGACAGGGACGAGAGACAGCGCTACCGGGACATCATCTACAGGGGACTCGAGTACATACAGAGAGGAGACGAAGACAGACTTGCAAAGGCGCTGAAGATAGGACGCGAAGACCTTGATGCCATGCTGGACGTACTGAAGTCTCTCACACCGTTTCCCGGTCTCAAGTACACATCATCCTACACGCCGTACACCTTTCCGGAGCTCTCGATTACAGCTGTCGACGGCACCGTTGTCCTGAGACTTCTCTCTGGCGGCCTTGTCGATGTCGAGATAAACGAGGACTACATCGAGCTCGGGGAGAAACTGAAAAGCGGAAAGGGAGAAAAGGAGAAGGAAGCCGAAAAATACATCAGGCGCAATGTCTCGTCCGCCGAGAACCTGAAAAAGCTGCTCTCACTGAGGAAGCAGACCCTGGAGAAAATCGGACGCCTCCTGGTGGAGAAAGAGAGGGACTTCTTCCTTTACGGTCCGATGCACCTGAGTGCCCTCACGATGACGAAGGCCGCAGAGGAACTGGGAATAAGCGTGAGCACAGTGTCGAAGATGGCACAGGAGAAGTATGTGATCACGGACTGGGGAACACTGCCCCTGAGGTTCTTCTTCTCGACGGAAGTCAAGAGCGACAGCGAGAGTGAAGTCTCGAAGACGGCAGTCATCTACAGGATAAAGGAAATCATCGAGAACAACACTTCGGGGAAGAAACTCTCGGACCAGAAGATAGCCGACATGCTC
>CAZGNN010000218.1:0-3344 GCA_964527335.1 uncultured Spirochaetaceae bacterium
CTTTATTTGCTGGCTGCCTTGAGCATGCTTTCCGCTGTGCTCTGAGCATCCATTTCAACTGACTTTCCGCCGAGGAGTCTGACTTTCTTCTGTACATCCTTTGCTCTTGTGTAAGGGAGGATGACACAGAGAGCATCGCCATGTGCAAATGACGGAGCATCGAGAGCCTTCTCGACTTCTTCCTCGCTCTTTCCTTTGACAGAGACAAGAGTGAGCGGGTAACCGACTTTCTTTGCTTCTGCGATTTCTTCCTTGAGAGCTTCCTCGAAGGAGTAGGTGACTTCGGGCTCGGCTGTCGGAACTTCGACTTCCTTCTCGACTTCCTTGATAACCTCGACAGGAACTTCCTTGACGACTTCCTTGATGACCTCGACAGGCTTCTCGACTTCCTTGATGACCTCAACAGGCTTCTCGACTTCCTTGATGACTTCGACAGGAACTTCTCTGACGACTTCCTTGATGACTTCAACAGGCTTTTCGACTTCCTTGATGACCTCGACCGGAACTTCCTTGACGACTTCGACCGGTACTTCCTTGACAACTTCCTTGACAACCTCTACCGGTACTTCCTTCGGAACTTCGACTTCGACCGGAACTTCCCTGATGACTTCGACCGGAACTTCCTTTACGACTTCCCTGATGACTTCGACCGGAACTTCCTTTATGACTTCCTTCACGACAGTCTCGGTTCTCGTGTTGAATTCCGCACTCGAAGGACTCTTCTGGGATACAGGATCGTCGACAGGAGCCGTATAGAGAGGAGAATCGTAAGCATTGGGCGCAAGCTTGTCGATGTTTTCTCTGTAATCTTCCTCGCCTCTACGTGAAGATATGAGAGCAATCTCGATGAATACAAGACCAATCAGAATAGGAAGCGCCTTTGTCATGACGCTGTAAACCTGTTCTTCGGAGATGTTGTAAGCAGGAACAATGAGTTTCATGAAAACTGCAGTGAAAGCAGCAAGAATAAGGACGGATAGTATTACGCTAATAAGGACCAGTTTCCAGGTCTTCTTGGCTTTTGCCATTATTTTTCCTCCCAAATACGTGCCAATGACGCAAATTCGTTATACTATTATACCGATATAATAATATGATTACAAGATTTAAAGTTTTGTGTATTGCTGCCGTTTTCGTGATTTCTGCGGTATTTCTGACCATTTTTTTCTCGGATGACGGCATATTGGCCGATAAATCCACTCAAAAGAGGATAATCTCCATTCAGGAAGAAGTCAAAGAGAAGGAGAGTGATCTCACTGCCCTGAGATACAGGGCAGGTGCGGTGACGGAAGAGAAGACTGTGGAAGGAGACGTCATACACTCGTTCACGGATGACTCAATCTTTGATCCGTCGGTATCAGGAGCGGAGAGAGAAGAAGAGAGTGCGTACAGCGGACTCTCCTTTTCCCGCATTCTTCTCTACTCTCTCTTGATAACCCTCGTCTGGAGTGTAATCATAGTTGTCGTCATTCCCGCTTTGAAGGGAATGAAGAAGGGAGGAAAGAAAAATGGCAGTGATTCTCAATCATGATGCGGAAGATATCGAAAAGGTTGCTGAGAGGCTCAAAAGAGGTGAAATCTGTGCTGTTCCATGTGACACGATCTACGGCCTCAGCGGGATTGTCTCACCCCTCTCAAGCGAACGTATATACGAGATAAAGGAGAGACCGAAGAACAAGAGCTTCATCGTCCTCATGACGAAGGAGCAGGTGAGAAGAAGCGGTCTCATGGTCCCTGATGATATTTTCTCTCTATGGCCGTGTTCCCTGACTGCGGTTCTTCCTTCCCCCGACGGCACCACTGTGGCCGTGAGAGTCCCTGCTGACGGATACCTTCAGCGCCTTCTTCCTCTCTCGGGTCCGATTTACTCGACGTCGGTCAACGTATCGGGATCTCCGAGTCTTCTGACGTTTGACGAAATCGAGAAGGCCTTCGGAGATAAACTCGATTTCATCGTGAAGGACAGTAGCGTGAAGGGCGGGATGAGCTCGACGATGGTGGACGCGACAAAGAAGCCCTACCGTATTATCCGGCAGGGCTCGTACGAGTTTCCTCTCTGACTGATTATTTGATTCTTCTTGCTTCCATGTAGTAGCGCTTCTCGTTTGCGTGTCCGATGGAGAATGTCTTACGCGGATAAGCTCCGTCCTTGAGCATGTCGGAGAAGAAGTTCTCCTTCGATACGTCCGGAAGGATTATGCCGAGGTTGCCTTTCTTTGCACCGAGTTCAATCGTGACGTCGGCGCCGTGGATGTAGTCGACTTCTCCCTTCTTCTCTTCGAGCATGCGGTCGATGACAAGCTGGATTGTTCCTGCTGCGATTGCCTTCTCTCCGCCTTCGACTGTGTAGACGTAGAATTCGTCACCTGTATTGAGACCGAAGTGCTGTCCCTTTCCGTTTACTCCCTTTTTCATGCAGTTGGGGCATGCAACCTTCTCCTTGCTGAATGAAGAGCAGAATTTGGACAGAATTGAATCGAATGTCTCCATATCTATATTGAAGAATACCCTGTGGATAGGCTCGAACAGGAGTCCCGGGTCGAAGATGTTCTCGATTTCGACGAGAGCGAAGCGTGCGGGATGATTCTTTCTCTCATCTTCGCTCAGTGTCGGCTTGATGTCTTCCCAGCATGACTTTGCCGTTGCCAGGGAGTGGTTGCCGTCGCCCATTGCGAAGAGGAGCGGGTTAGCCGGATCAAGAGCATTGTAGAGAGACTCGAATCCGGAGAGGATTGCCTCCTTGTCGCCTTCACTGTTCACAAGGTAGCCCTTGAGGTGGCCGCCGTTCTTGTTGAGGTCACTGTCGTAGACTACGGAGAGCGAATTTCTCCTGTCTCTCAGCGGTTCGATGATTTTTCTGTCCTTATCTGAAATGAGCACCATGATATGTGGAACTTCGATCGGCGCATCCTTCCTGATTTCCTTTCTCGGCGGGATACGTGAAAGGATTGTGCCCTCGGTTGCCCTGATCAGGGTCTTCGAGTCCTTTGCGTAGCTGTATGCCTCGAGGTCGAGTGCTAGCATGAGACCGTATCTTGTGCCGCTCTCGGTCGTTCTCTCCACGAGAATGAAACTGTCCCTGTATTCGTCGAAGATACCTTCTTCGAGGTATTCGTTCATTTTTCCGTTGATTGAGGAGATGATCTTCTCCTTGTCACCCGATTCGAGATAGACCTCGGGATATATTATTCTGAGAGTGGAGGGCGCATCACCTACCTCCTCAGAGAGGCTTTCCCAGTATTCAGGCTGCGATGTGTACTGGTCGCATGCCACGACAGCCCACTTTCTTGTATCTACATCCTTCTTCGGAAGGAGGATGTCCGGCGTCTTTACGCCATATTTCA
>CAZGNN010000219.1:0-3336 GCA_964527335.1 uncultured Spirochaetaceae bacterium
ATCGGGATATCACCGATGATCTTCACGCCCTTCTCGTTGGCGTAGGCCTTCATCTTCGCCCACTGCTTATAGAAGAAGTACTGGAGGACGCAGTAGATTTCAACTGTCTCCTTCTCTTCCCTCAAGGCCTTCTTCACGGCCTTTTCGTCTCTCTTCCTGAGTTCCTCGGGCCAGACGGAAAACCATCTCGAGTCATTGTAGCGTGTGCAGAGTGCCTGGAAGAGAGCGTAGTCCTCAAGCCACCAGCCGTTCTCGTCCATGAATGATTTATAGTCAGCCTTTGCCTTCCTGTCTGCAGAGGAAAGAAAAGAGGACGCAGCCTTAAACAGGAGCGGCATCTTTATTTCCCTTGCCTTGCCGTAGTCGACCCTCTCGCTCTCGGGAGCCTTCACGAGGACATCCTCGAGGTCGAGGTAGCCGTCGATGTATAAAGAGCGCGGCGAGATGAAGAGTTCGTTACCCGCGAATGCCGAACGTGAGGCATAGGGACTGTCACCGTAGCCGGTGGGGCCGGGCGGCAGCATCTGCCAGAGAGTAATGCCGCTTGATGAGATGGTATCGATGAACCTGTAGGCTTCATCGCCGAGGTCTCCCACTCCGTACTGGGATGGAAGACTTGTTATGTGAAGCAGAACGCCTGTCTTTCTTTCCTGATGTTTCATAGCGCCATTATATAAGGAGCATAAGGCTTTGTTAACCGGTTAATACTCAAAAACGGAGCGCAAAATTTTACAAATTTACGAAAACTCCTTTTTGACGACCTTCGTTTTTTAGTTTACAATAAATATATGTCACAAACAGAATTATCGAAAAGTTTCAAAATAGGAGAAGATGTTTTCTACCCCTCGGTGGGGCTTTGCTCAATAATAAAGAAGGAAGACAGGAACGGCAGAACATACCTCAAACTGTCATCCCTCAGTCAGGATTCGATAATTCTCCTTCCCGAGGATAACGCTCCGACACTGGGGCTGAGGCACCTTACCGGTAAGGATGAACTCGTCTCTGCCCTGAAGACGCTCTCTGATGACGCAAGTGACGAAGACAGGGAATGGAAGCACAGGGTCGAGAAGAATACCGCACGCCTCAAGGAAGGTACGGCATCATCAATATGCAAGGTCGTATCGACACTGTACCAGAGATCGAAGGTCAAGGAACTCCCCACTGTCGAGAAGAAGCTCTACGACAACGCCCTCGTCATGCTTGTAGACGAAGCCTCTTCCGTGCTAAAAAAGAGCGAGGAGGAGGTAAGGAAACTGGTGTTCTCTTACCTTGAAGGTTTTGCAGGCATTTGATCTGATAATCACCGCTGCCGGCAGCAGCACAAGATTCAATAACGGCAGTAACAGTACAGTAAAGAAGGAATGCTCCCTCATAGAGGGAAAAAGTGTGCTTATGCGCGCACTACTTCCCTTCCTCGACATTCCGCTTCTGAGAAACATAGTAATAACATACCCCGAAGGAAAGATGAGTGAAATCAGCCGGGCACTGTCATCCCTCTCCCTTCCCGATGACACTCTCCTCCACTTCGTGAAGGGCGGAAAGAGCCGCACCCAGAGCGTCAGGAACGCAGTACTTTATCTCTCCACGCTTGAAGATGACGATGCCGCACTCGTTGCAATACACGACGGCGCACGTCCCTTCGTGACGGAAGGCCTCATAAGACGGCTCCTCTCCGATGCGGAAAGGGAGGGAGCATCCGCGCCCTGTCTCTCTCTCACCGACGCCGTGAAGAGGACAGACGGCACATTTGTCACATCTTCCGTAGACAGGAATACACTCAGGAGAGTTCAGACACCGCAGGTATTCACGAAGAAGAACCTTATAAAGGTCTATTCGGAGATGACAGGAGAAGACTCATTCCAGGATGACGTTGAACCCTATGCTGATGCCGGTAACAGGGTGTTCCTGACGGAGGGTGACGAAAAGAACATCAAGATCACATACCGCTCGGACCTGGAGAAGAATGAAATGCGCATAGGATACGGTAACGATATCCACCGTCTGGTGGAAGGAAGAAAGCTTTATATCGGGGGAGTATGTCTCCCTCACACGAAGGGAGAGGAAGCCCACAGCGACGGGGACGTCCTCATCCATGCCGTAATCGATGCCATACTCGGAGCATACGCACTCGGGGACATCGGGCACTTCTTCCCTCCTGAGGAGGAAAAATGGAAGGATGCAGATTCCCGCACCCTCCTCAGGATGATACTCGACAAGGTGAACCCCATAATCATCAATCTCGATTCGACCATAACTCTCGAGGGCTTCAGACTTGCCCCTTATATTCTTTCAATAAGGGAAAGCCTCTCGTCCCTTCTCGGGATAGAGGCAGATAAAGTAAGCGTGAAGGCAAAGACAAACGAGGGCCTTGATGCCCTGGGAGAAGGAAGGGCAGTCAGGGCCGAAGCCGTTATTCTCGTCAGGGCTTGAGGAAGTCCTTTCTCTCCGGTGTGAAGATGTCGAGGAGAGTTCCCTCTTCAAGGCATACTGCGCCGTGAAGGACACCGCTCTCCTTGTAAGTGGAGTCACCGGGGCCGAGGACCATCTTCTTTCCGCCGATTTCGAATTCGAAGCGTCCGCTTATGATGTAAGAGCACTGCTCGTGGATGTGCGTATGAGGCTTACCGACAGAGCCCTTCCTGAAATGCAGTTCGCATACCATCAGGTTCTCGCTGTGTGCAAGCACCTTTCTTGTGACTCCGTCCCCTGCAGGAACGGATGAAATATCCTTTCCGATGAAGAAATTCTGAATTTCCATCATTTTTTCCTTATAAAAATACCGGAGAACTCACTCTCCGGCATATCTTCATTTCTTTGCAATAAGCATTGTCTTCGGATCAAGAGAGACAGGTGCCGGCTTCGGGAGGTTCTCTCCGTGAGCTCTGACAACCGTCAGGTTGACCTTCTCGTGGCTGTCATCAATCTTGAGTGCAACAAGAACATCGATGAGAGGATAGTACTTCACGAGTGTGTCTGGGACACCGTACTCGTCGAATGTGACATCAGGTCTTACAGGAGATACTGCGAACCATACCTCGATGTTCATCTCCTTTGCGAATGCCTTGATCTTCGCGATGTCTTCCTCGCTCGCGATCGTGAGCTTGAAGCCGTCGAAGAGCACTGCGTCAGCCTTGAATGCACCGTGGCTGATGAGAGACGAAAGGCTCTCGAGGACTCTCTCGATAGGAACCTGTTCCTGGGAGAAGTTCATGACGACCCTGTTGGAGAGAATCTGATTATAGACGTCCTGGGCATCGTCGAGGGAATTCGATTCCACGATTTCCCTGTAAACTTCCTTATACCAGTTGATAACGTGCTCGACATTGCCGGAGAAGG
>CAZGNN010000220.1:0-3335 GCA_964527335.1 uncultured Spirochaetaceae bacterium
AGTAGAGCGAGCAGAAGATGTTGTTTCCCTTCTCGGGGAACATCGGACCTCCGACGCAATTCAGGCCGTCATCGATCGAAACGGCAGGAGTCTTCTCGTTCTCGTATTCGATGACGATGTTGTCCTTTATTGCCTTCAGGACAGCCCTGTCGGGTCCGACTACGAGACCGATGGTCTCACCGACGTAGAGAACATAATCCTTTGCGAATGCTCTCCAGTCCTTCGCTATCATCCACAGTTCGTTCTTTCCCTCGGGCGGGATGTCGTCTGCAGTGATGAAGTAGTAGCCTTCCGGCATGACCGGAGTCTTTATGCTCTTTATATCACCCCTGGGACAGGTGGAACGGACCATGAGGGCATACTGCATGTCAGGCAGAACCATATCACATACGTAGACGGACTCACCTCGTGCCTTGGCTTTTGCATCTATTCTCTGGATCTTGTCACCGAGTTTTGTAGCTTGCACTTTATCCTCCTAACCATTATCTTTTCTTTCGCATAATGAGTGGATTCAATCCATTCAAATCCAGGGGGAATTTCTTCCCCCCAGGACATTTTTCAGTATAAGTATGAATTGTCGTTTAGACAATGAATATACACTTTTTTACTTATTACGGCTTACGCCTGAATCTTGTCGACTACCTTCCAGAGCTCTGCTGCGATTTCGGAAGCTCTCTTATAGATTGCTTCGGCATCGCTTCTGACGAAGTGATGATTCTCGAAAAGGAGCTTTCCGTTGACAATTGTCGAGTTGACGTGGCCCGAACTCATACCCCAGACGAAGTGTCCCGGAGCGTTTGCCGAGCAGAGAGGAGTCGGATTGTTGTAGTCGAGAAGCGCGAGGTCTGCTGTGTATCCCTCTTCAACTCTTCCGAGCTTTATCCTGCCGCCGAACTGTGATTCGACAAGTCTGTTTCCCCTGTTGAGAGCTGTCAGGAAATCGGCTGGCCACCACGGACCGCCTTCGTCCTTATGCTTGAAGAAACCGATCTTTATCTCCTCGAACATGTTGCCGCCGCAGCCGTCTGTGCCGAGGCAGAGATTCTTTATCATCGGAAGCTTGTTGTTGTAGCCGATATGGTTGTTCATGTTGGAGCGCGGGTTGACAGCAAAGAAGCAGTTACGCTCGTTGATGAGCGCCACTTCCTTCTCCGAAAGGTGAACGCCGTGGACGATGAGAGTCTCGGGTCTCAGAAGACCGAAGGAATCAAGCCTGTCGGCAATGTCCTTGTTGTAGAAGTGATGTGACCAGACGCTGTCGTAGCTTGCCTCTGCCACATGCAGGTGCATGCCGCGCCCTGTCCTGTCCATTGCGTCAGCCATCATCTTCAGGCCTTCATCCGGGATTGTGAACGGAGCGTGACCGCCGATAGTGGCCTCGCAGAGAACCTCTTCGCCGTTCTTTCTTCTTCTGTCGACTTCCTCGGCAAAGCGGATGTTCTCCGCAACTCCGTCCTCGATTTCCTTCATGCCGCCGTTACGGTTGGTGACCTCGTAGCATGTCGAGCCTCTGACACCGATCTCCTCCATACCCTTCGCGATTGCGGAGAGGGAGCCCTCGATGTAGTTCGGAGACGCATGATGGTCGACACAGCTTGTCGTGCCCGAGCTTATTGCATCAAGCGAACAGATGAGGGATGAGTAGTATGTGCTCTCCTCCTGGAGGCCTCTGTCGAGTCTCCACCACCATTCCTTGAGAACCTGGATGAAGTCCGTCTGGGGACCTGCAGAGATGAGCATACCCCTGCTGAGTCCCGAATAGTAGTGATGATGAGCGCAGACGTTACCGGGGATGAGTGTCTTGCCTCTTCCGTCGATGATCTTGTCTGCCTTGAGGCCTTCGGCCTTTCCCTTTCCGACTGCCGTGATCTTCGATCCTTCAATCACGACGTCGACGCCCTCCTCAACCTCGAAAGGAGGCTGAGTCTGCATTATTCTTACGTTCTTTATGATGATGTCTGCCATCTGTATTATTCCTCCACCGGTCCGAGAAGATACGAATAAGATACGAATACCGTCTCGATGAGAGCCTTTATCCTCTCGTCAACATCCGCTTCAAGGTTGCCGTCGCGGTTGATTGAACCCTTCACAATCTTTCCCTCCACACGGATCGTGACTTCGTCGTTCTCGACATAGAAGCCGCTGTTCGTGCTGTTCTCGAAGTCATCCGGTCTGCTGAAGAGAGTGAACTTCTTGAGGTACGGTCCTCCGTCATGCGGGCAGAAGGATGCACAGTTGCCGCATTCGTTGCAGTATGCATCGAGATGAAGCACCTGGAACGGATCCTCGAAGAGTCCGGTATCTCTGAGGTCGATCATGACATTGGCTCTGTTCGGACATACTTCAGTACACTTGTTGCAGTAGTAGGAGCATTCGATGCATCTCTTTGCCTCTCTCTCGAAGAATGCCCTGCTGTCGCTTCCCTTTCTGAGAGGAAGCGTGATTTCGGCCTTCTTTGCCCTGATGGAGGAGAAGAATTCGTCTTCCTCCTCTCTGATTTCATCCATATCCTCGTCGTCATCTTCCTCTTCGGCTTCTTCTTCGACGACTTCCTCTTCCACACTCTTGCCTCCGCAGCAGCATTCACCGCCGCATCCGCATTCCTTCTTGTCGTCCTCTTCTTCGCTGAGGATGGCGTCATAGACCTTGTCGACTGCCTCGTCGACTGCACTCTGTGCAGAAGCGATGCATCTTACGACCGTGCTCGGTCCTGTCTTGGTGTCGCCGATGATCCAGACGTTGTCCGTATCGGATGTGCCGATAGCCTCCAGAACTGCCTTGTCGGGCTTCTCGCCGATAGCTGAAATGAGATAAGAGCACTCGAGCTCGATTCTCTCGCCGCTGTCGACAGGCTTACATCTTCCCGAAGCATCCTTCTCGCCGAGAACCATCTTTGCTGCCGTCACTCTGCCGTCCGTGAAATCAACGGGGTTGGTGAGGAACATGAACTTTATGCCGTCGCTGAGCGCTGCTTCGTACTCTTCCCTGTCAGAGGGCATCTCGTTCTCGCTTCTTCTGTAGAGAACCGTGACACTCTCGACACCTGCTGTCCTTTCAGCCATTCTCGCCGCATCCATTGCAGTGTTACCGCCGCCGACGACTATGACATGCTTTCCGAGATCGACCTTCTCGCCTCTCTTGCTCTTCGTGAGGAAGGAGACAGCGCTCTCCCTTGCTCCGTTTCCGCTGACGTGCGGGTCATTTGCCTCAGTGGCACCGACGGACACGAAGATATATTCGAAGCCTTCCTTCTTGAGGCCGGCGATTGTCTTCTCCGTGTTGAAGTGGAACTTCACGCCGTGTTCCTTTATGAACTCGACGTCCTTGTCGACTGC
>CAZGNN010000221.1:0-3332 GCA_964527335.1 uncultured Spirochaetaceae bacterium
TCATCGAATGGTTGAGCCGGAATCCCGACGTTGTGCGGAGACTGAGGATTGAGGGTAATCTGGACTAAGTAAAAGAATGAGGTTAAGGAGGAAAAAATGAAGAAATTACGTTATCTGATTCTTGCGGCAATGGTGCTTATGCTTGTTCTGCCGTCATGTGAGATTTCAGGAAAGGAAGAGAATACGGTTACCGTTCCGCTTCCTGTTTTCGGAGAGAAAGGAACATCAGGGGAAAGGGGACTATTGACAATGCCGACGGCTTATTTTCAAGGTGATCACTGGCTTTCATGTGCTGTGATGACAGTCATGCCTACGATGACCAACCTTCAGGCCGGAGAAATTTCACTTGAGGGAAGCACTTTCAAGAACATAGAAACGAACTATACGGTATTCGGTTTCGACATGAAGCTTGCAGTCGAATATTCTCACATCAACAGTGATGGTGTCTATCTCTCGTATGAAATCATGTATGGTGATTCTGTTGTCGGATTCTGTGACTACTATTACAACATAAAGGAGAAGAAATTCTCCTACAGACAGTCCGTATCATGTACATTCAGAGATGTCCCTGATAACGAGATGCTGAACATGGAGTTCATCGATATCCCGATTGAGAATGTGCTCCAGCCGATATTCAAGACTGGTCAGCTGACTGATGACGGAGTTCTGGCTTCCGATGCTTTTGTCGATAACGTTCCGATCAGCACCATGAGAAATCAATCAAAGTGGTCATTCTCCAGAGCCTACATTACCATGAATGAGGTGAAGGGAGATAATGGGCTATATACGATGTATGCCTTCAAGCAGCGCGATAACTCATTCAAAACCGGAGAAAATGATTATATCGCTGGCGAGGAGCTTACGAACATTGTCAAGAGCTATATAGGGGACGATCTGCTCATATCTTCTGACGAAGAGAGGAAGAAAGCAGATTTCTCTCTCTTGAAGAAGCTTTACCCGATATTCTATACGAACGGCCAGTCGATTGCCGACCATCATTCAACAACGAAGGGATATTCAAGCTATGAAGAATTCAAAAATGATTCATTCAGCAGCGTCCTGAACCTGGTTGAAGAAAAGAAGACAGGCAAAGTCGAAGATGCCCCGAAACCTGTCGTGTATACATACAACGGAAAGAGTTCGTATGGTGCATCCACACAGAAAACCTATGAAGGTGATACTCCGAATCTGAATTCAAGCCATGGTAACTTGTTCTACAATGGACTTACAGATACCAATGCTTATGACAACAGATTCAAGGGTGATTACTACAACAAGCTCGGCTTCAACCGCTACTATGGTGAATATGATTCCAGCGGTAATACTGTTACCATTTATGATTTCACTGCCGAGAAACATCTCAAGGCGTGCGGAATTACTGATGCTGATTATATAAAGGCATTCATAAAGGCTGAGAATTATACACGTATCACAAATAATGCTGCATATCCTGACCGAATCAGAAAAAGCGAATGATTGATACTCATCGGAATAATACTTCTCGTATGAAAGTATATGATGCAAGTTTGAGATCTAACTGAAATAGAATGAAGGAAATAACCTCTCGGGATTGTGCCCGAGAGTCTTTTTCCGCTATGAGGAATGCGAACTTGATGAAGTTCAATATCGTAGTTTTGAAACATAATGAAGCTGTCGTTGACGACAAACTCATCGAATGGTTGAGACGGAATCCCGATGTTGTGCGACGTCTGAGAATTGAGGGTGATCTGGATTAACGAGGTTTGAGCATATAGATGTGAGGCACAGGTTGACGATGGTTGGCTTGCGCCTTTTTTGTTTCAACGAGATTTTGACGGCGAAAAATCTGTTGTAAAAAAACATTCTGCTTGATAATCATTGAGATACAGATAGCTTTGTCGTCTTCCGCCAGGACTGTCTGCGGAACAATTCATGAGTGAGTTTTTTAATTTCAACAGGAGGATTAGCAGTATGGAAAACTATGATTACAAAGAGGAATTCGAAACCGTCATTAAGAAGGTCTCTTCAGATCTCGGAAGAGAACTGGATATGAGTAAAATCCAGATCAAGGACAGAGGTGTACCTCATGTTCCGTCCAAATGGGAGAACGGCATGATGGCAGTCTATACATACAACTTCAATGGCAAATTTCTGAAGATCGGCAAGGCCGGTCCGAGAAGTAAAGCAAGATTTACAACTCAGCATTACAATCCACGCAGTGCTATGAGTACCCTCGCTGCCTCAATTCTGAGAGATCCCGATATGGCTCAGTATTCATTGACTGAAGATACTGTAGGTGACTGGATAAAGAGCAACTGCAGACGTATTGATGTGATGATTCCTGTCGATATGGGTATTTTCACTCTGGAGCTTGTAGAGGCTATTCTGCACTATAAGTATGAACCCAAATATGAGGGTTTTGATTCACAGAGATAATGTTTATACTAAGTTATGACTGAAGAACAGATAGAGAAATTCTCGGCTTTCTGCAAGGACCCGAAGAATGGTTTTGAGTTAGGTAAAAAGGTTCCGTATAATTACGAGTCCCTTTCTGCTTGTATTATTGATTGTGTCTATTCTCTGAGACAGAAGTATACGACTACTGTCAAAGTGGTAGACCGCTATGCTGAAAGGTACATGAATGGTAATCGTGAAAACGCAGGCGATACACTTTCAGATTTCATTGAGAGGGTAGAGAGTACGACACCGGAGAAGTTTGCGGATAAGGTGCTCGACAACAAAACCGTATCCGGAGGTGTTCTGAAGTCCCTTGTCTGTCTTAACCTGGCAAAACAGTTGAAGGCGCTCGGTATTGAGACTATTGAGGATTTTCAGAAGTTTGTGGATCAGAATTCCCTGGAGAGATGTATACACTCCGTTAAAGGAATGGGAGATGCCGGCACGAACTACCTGTTCATGCTCGCTGGAGATCCGAACCGCGCCAAACTCGATGTTCATATTCAGCACTGCATTGAAGATGCTCTTGGCATGAAAGTGGATGATAAGGAATGCCAGAGTTTGTTCTCTGCAGCTGTTGAGAAACTTAAGGCTGATTATCCCGAGATTACAGTCAGAAGTCTTGATAGCGCCATCTGGCAGGTGTATAGCAAAAAATAAAGACATAAGCAAAATCAACGGCTCAGATTTGATGATATGGAAGGCGGGGAGTCAACGGTTGTCGGCTCTTCGCCTTTTTTCGTTATAAGAAGTGGCCTGACGGAAAACCAAGGTTTGTTCAGGGTGAAATTAATGCGGACTTCAGAAAACCCGGGTGATATACGATAGGTTCTAAATCTTAGTTTCAAGAATATACCGCTTGAGAAGGAATGTGCAGAAATACGGGAAGGTATAGA
>CAZGNN010000222.1:0-3277 GCA_964527335.1 uncultured Spirochaetaceae bacterium
AGAGGAATTATCGAGCCGTCCGCCTTTGCTCCGGAGCAGTGGTTGCCGACTTCGGTGTGGATCTTGTAGGCAAAGTCGAGCGCCGTCGAACCGACTGGAAGTTCGATTACATGGCCCTGCGGTGTGAATACGACGATGGAGTCCTTCAGAAGCTCGTTCTTGATTTCCTCCATGTAGTCTTCGCTTTCCGAGATTTCCTTGGACCAGGACTTTATCTTCTTGACTATCTTCTGATAGTTGATGGAGTCCATGTTCTTCCATGCACCGCTTTCGCTTCCGCTTGCGGCCTTGTATGCCCAGTGTGCGGCGACACCTTCCTCGGCCGTCTTGTGCATTTCCCAGGTACGGATCTGGATTTCGAGGTGCCTGTTCTGCGGGCCGAGAACCGTCGTGTGGAGAGACTGGTAGTTGTTGGCCTTGGGCATGGCGATGTAGTCCTTGAATCTGCCTTCGATAGGAAGCCACATCGAGTGTATTATACCGAGTATCGTATAGCATTCGACGGTCGTGTTGCAGATTACGCGGATACCGAGGATATCGTAAATCTCGTCGATTTCCTTCTTCCTCTTCTTTATCTTCATGTAGATGGAGTAGGCATGCTTTACTCTTCCGGAGACCTCGATGTTCTGCAGTCCCTCCTTCCTGCATGCTTCCTCTATCGCCTTTGACACCTGCTTGATGAATGCCGTGTATTCGCTCTTTCTCTCGAGAAGATATGTGCTGATGTATTCGTAGCTCTCGGGCTTGAGTGCCTTGAGCGAGAGATCCTCGAGTTCGCTCTTCAGCGTCTGCATACCGAGGCTGTCAGCAATGGGCGCGAATATGTCGAGACAGTCGCGTGCGTATGCGATTCTCCTTTCGCTCGAGAGCCCCGAGAGGGTACGCATGTTGTGGAGCTTGTCCGAGAGCTTGATGAGGATGACCCTGAGGTCCTTGCTCATTGCGAAGAACATCTTCTTGATGGTCTCGGCTTCCTGTATCGACTTGTCCTGTGTGATACGGCTGATCTTCGTCACGGCCTGGACCATCGTTCCGACTTCCTTGCCGAAAAGGGAGGCTATCTCCTCCTCTGTCGTTCCGGTGTCCTCGATTGTGTCGTGGAGAAGACCTGCGCATACAGTGTCGGCATCCATGTTGAACGACATCAGGATTTCGGCGACTGCGATGGGGTGGATGAGGTAGGGCTCTCCGCTCTTTCTCTTCTGGTCGCCGTGCTTCTTTGCGGCGAAGACTGCGGCCGCAGATATCTTTTCCTTATCCTCGTCCGAGTAATTCAGAATCCTGGAGACAAACCTGTCGACAAGTTCCTTGTTCGGGAACTCCTCCGGTGCCTTTGTCTCAGTATTCGCTTCAGCCTTTATATTCTCCATATACCACTCTTTCCCGACCTCCGAGGTCCTTTGCCGTTCCTATGTCCGAAAAACCGTTCCGTGACATGAGAGAGCGCACTTCTCCCGTCTGTCTGTAATCGCATTCGATAAGAAGTGTACCATTTTTTTCGAGAACTTGAGGAGAAGCCGAGACAATCTTTTTTATTATATCGAGTCCGTCGTCACCGAAGCCCAGGAATGCGTTTTCGGGCTCCTTCTTGACGCTCTCTTCTGTCTCCTCGTACCACCTGGACGTAAGATATGGTGGATTCGTCGCGATGAGGGAGAATTTCTCTCCAATCCATGGTGTGAAGAGGTCGCCCAGCCTGGCGTCTCCCTTTTCGCCTGTAATCTCCTGGTAGTTGTGCTGGGCCGTCTTCAGCGCTTCCGGAGAAATGTCGCTGCAGCATACGCTTCTCTTGAGGGCAAAGGCTATTGATGCCGCTATAGCGCCGCTTCCGGTGCAGAGGTCAAGTATTTTTCCTCTGTAGTTCTTCTTTCTGTAGAACTCAATTGCCTTCTCGACGAGGATTTCGGTGTCGGGGCGGGGAATGAGGACGCTTTCGTCAACATGGAATGTATGGCCGTAGAACTCCTTTGTGTGCGTGATGTACGCCATGGGGGTTCCGTGAACTCTCCTCTTGAAGAGTTTGATTGCCTCTGCTGCCGTTCTTTCGTCGATTTCCTTCTCGGGGAAGGCTATCTGGTCGACTGCGCTTATCCCGAGATAGGAGAGAAGTACCCTCACTTCAAGATACGGGTCTTCGAGAGTGTTCTCCACTCCGAGAAGCTCTTTCTTCAGTTCTCCGAGCTTCATAGAGCCTTCAGTGCTTCCTCTCCCGCCTGGATCTTGAGCGCCTCGATGAATTCGTCGAGGTCTCCGTTCATGACGCCTTCAAGGTTGTAGGACGTGAGGTTGACGCGGTGGTCCGTGCACCTGTTCTGCGGGAAGTTGTATGTCCTTATTCTCTCGCTTCTGTCGCCGGACCCGACCATGCTCTTTCTTGCGTCACTTCTCTCCTTGTTCTTTCTTTCCTCTTCCATCTCGAAGAGACGGGAACGCAGGACTCTCATTGCCTTGTTCTTGTTCTTTAATTGGCTCTTCTCATCCTGCTGGATGACGACGATGCCTGTCGGGATATGCGTGATTCTCACGGCGCTGTCCGTCGTGTTGACGCACTGGCCTCCCGGGCCTCCTGCACGCATGACATCTATCTTGAGGTCCTTCTCGTTGATTACTATGTCTGTCTCCTCGGCTTCTGGGAGTATGGCAACCGTTATTGCCGATGTGTGGATTCGTCCGCCGCTCTCCGTTTCCGGAACCCTCTGCACGCGGTGGACACCGCTTTCATAGCGCATGGAACCGTAGACGTCCTTACCCGATATCGAGCAGACGATTTCCTTGTAGCCGCCTCTCTCCGTCTCGTTCTGGCTCATTATCTCCATCTTCCACTTCTTCTTTTCGGCGTAGTGGACATACATGCGGAAGATGTCGGCAGCAAAGAGCGCCGCTTCCTCTCCGCCTGTTCCGGCCCTGATTTCCATGATGATGTTCTTGCCTTCGAGTGGGTCTGCGGGTACGAGAAGGACCTTGCATTCCTTCTCGTCAGAAGCCATCTTCTCCCTGAGGGATTCTATCTCCTCCTTCATCATGGCGGCCATGTCGGAGTCTGTCTCGCTTTTGAGCATCTCCTCGTTCTCGGCTATCTCGTCTGACGTCTTCTTCATGTCCTCGAGTTTCTCGACAATGGGAGCAAGGTGTGATCTTTCGACCATCTTCTCCCTGTATAACTTCATGTCTCCCATCGTTTCGGGAAGGCTCAAGGTTTTGTCGACAGCCTCGAGCTGCTGTCTGAATGATGGCAGTAAATCTATAAGCTGGGTCATTTCTTCTCCGGTTTTATTAT
>CAZGNN010000223.1:0-3275 GCA_964527335.1 uncultured Spirochaetaceae bacterium
GCAAGAATGTTCTGATTCTGCATCTCATGCATTTCATAAGAGCGGTGTCTTCGGGCGCCGCTCTTTTCAGTCATGATTCCGTTTCTGCTTTTTCTCTTTTCGTTCTTTCCGCTTCCCTGTCGAAGCCCTTAGGCTTACGGCGGATGATGTACTGGTCCTTCACCGCTTTCCAGCTGTAGGCGTCGGGAACGGGATCGGGGCCGCCGAAGTAGCGGGGCCGGCACCTCAGGATGCGTGCCCATCCCGCAATCGAGCCTTTTATTATGCCGAAGCGTCTGACAGATGTGAGAAAATACTCCGAGCAGGAGGGCGTGTAACGGCAGCAGGGACCGCCCTTGAATGGGCTGATAAGCACTCTGTAGAGGTGAACGGGGAGGAGAAATATCTCTCTGAGTATTTTCATGTGGGATATTATCCTGTATTGAGGACAATTATTCCACTGACTACTTGAAATAAACGGCTCACTTTCGGTATAGTAGTGAAGGTTTGTCTCCCTCAGTTGACGAGGGTGTGTTCTTTTGATAGACTTACAAACCGTTATATTCAGCTAAGAAATAGAGAGGTTTAAAATGGCAACTCCTAAGTATAAAACATCCAAGTCAAGAGCAGCTTCCAGAAAGGCTGCCAACATGAAGCTTCAGGCTCCGAACCTTGTCACATGCCAGACATGCGGTAACCTTATCCCTGCACATCGTGTATGCCCGAAGTGCGGCTATTATGCAGGAAAGGCTGTTGTAGCAAAAGACGAGGAGTAATCAGATGACAGAGGCTGAAATCTTTAACAAAGTCAAGAATCTTGTTGTAGAAAAGCTCAGAGTCAATCCCGATAAGGTCACAATGGAAGCATCCTTCCGCAAGGATCTCGGTGCTGACAGTCTTGACACATACGATCTCGTATATGCTCTCGAGGAAGAGACAGGTGTCACTATCTCCGATGATGAGGCTAACGGCTTCGAGACAGTCGGTGACTCTGTAAGATATCTCATGAAGGAACTCAACTGAAGTGTCTTCCTTCCCTTTGAAAGCTCCCGTTCTCGACAGTGAGAGAGAAAGGGAGCTTATTTGTTTCCAGGAGGATAACAGCCTCCGTTTCAACAACATTAATCTTCTCAATCTCGCCTTCACGCATACCTCCTACGCCAACGAGGCAAAGGGCGGCATGGACAACAACGAAAGGCTCGAGTTCCTCGGCGACGCCGTCCTCGATATGGTGACTGCCCAGTATCTCTTCGAGAATTACTATGCGGTCTATCACGAGGGTGAATTCTCCAAGATAAAGGCAATCGTCGTCAGCGAAGACTCCCTCTCCGAGATAGCCTCACGTCTTGAATTCGAACGCTATCTTCTCATCGGCAAGGGCGAGAAGAGCCAGGGCGGAGCAAGAAAGAAGGCCATCCAGGCCGACGCCATGGAGGCTGTGATAGCTGCCATCTATCTCGACAAGGGCCTTGAGGAAGCGAGACAGTTCATACTTTCCTTCATTCCCTCCCAGATAGAGAAGGTCCTGAGGAACAAGGTCGCCTACAAGGATTACAAGACAAAGCTCCAGGAATACTACCAGAAGAAGAAGGGCAGAGTTCCCGTCTATACCCTTGTCTCCCAGTCAGGACCGGACCACGACCAGGTGTTCTCGGTAACGGTACAGGTCGAAGGTAAGACCTACGGACCGGCTACGGGAAAGAGCAAGAAGCATGCGGAGCAGAACGCCGCAAGAGAGGCCCTCATCCATCTCGGACTCGAGCCCAACAATACAGAACAGATAAAGAACAGAGATTAGGCTTCCCGCAGAAGAGCGAGAAGCTTTTCTTTTGTGTTGTTCTCCGGGTTCTCGATTACCTTTTCCAGAAGGTACGAGAGTGCCTTTCCCACCTCAGGGCCGGCTGGAACAATACCGATGAGGTCCGAACCCGTGACTGCAAGGTCCTTTATGAAAACGGGGCTCTTCTTTTCGATTTCATCGTTTACTCTCTCTATGAACTTCTCGTCATCCTCCGTGAAGTCTCTCAATGTCTTTCTTACAGCGAAGATGAGGGGGATTATCTCTTTGCCATTGTCGTGTATGAAGAGACGTGCATCAACGGGAGTGTTCTTCCTTTCGTCGTATTTCCATTCCCTTACGATATGGCACACGTCCTCCTTCTCCCTGTTGGAGGATCTGAGACGAGACATTATTCCCGATACAGCTTTCACATCCATATCTGAAAAGAGTATTGAGTAGAATGCGGAAAGGGGAAGTTTTTCCCTCTGTGCCTTTCCGACTGCATCGAGGATGCTGTCCGTAAGAGTGAGCTCGGGAATTATGACGCCAAGGAGTCCTGTGGCATTGAGGTACTCCAGGCCCTGTACCGGAAAAAGGGAGAGAAGAAGCTTGTCCATCTCCTCCTTTATTCTCTCGACAGATACCTTTCTTATCGTGGAGTGGAGGTCCTTTATCGCAGAGAGTGTCTTCTTCTCAATCGTGAAGCCGAGCTTCGAGGAGAAGCGGCAGGCCCTCATCATCCTGAGAGCATCTTCCCCGAATCTTTCCTCCGGTTCCCCGATAGCCCTGATTATCCCCCCTTCGAGGTCTTCCATTCCGCCGTGCATGTCGATGACATCGCCCGTGAGTATATCCACGGCAAGGGCGTTTATCGTGAAGTCGCGGCGCCTCAGGTCCTCTTCGAGGGACCTGACGAACGTGACAGAGTCCGGGTGACGCGAATCCGAGTAGTCACCTTCGGTGCGGAAGGTTGTTATCTCATAGTGTTCGCCTTTGTATATTACGGTGACCGTGCCGTGCTTTATCCCCGTGTCGATTGTGCGGCGGAACATCGATTTGACCTCCTGAGGTGTTGCGGAAGTCGTGAGGTCATAGTCGTCGTTCTTCCGTCCGAGGAGGAAGTCCCTGACGGCTCCGCCGACAAGATAGAGGGAATAGGAGTGGGAGGAGAAGACTGCAGCAATCTCTTTCAGTTTCTCCGGGACATCGTATTTCATGTGTCAAATGTAGCACAGTTTGCCCTTTTAAGGTAGCAGTACGCTTCTTCTCCCCTTGAGAAACGGATGTCAAACTCTTACAATTGAAAGGAAAATCTAAGGAGAAACAAAGATGTTTGAACCTGTGAACAATAAGGTGAACTTTCCTCAAGAAGAAGAGAAGGTTCTGAAGTTCTGGGAGGACAACAGGATTTACGAGAAATCCATCGAGAACCGCCCGGCTGACAACGAGTATGTTTTCTATGACGGGCCTCCGTTTGCAACGGGACTCCCGCATTTCGGTCATATATTACCCGGCA
>CAZGNN010000224.1:0-3274 GCA_964527335.1 uncultured Spirochaetaceae bacterium
CCTGTGACTTGATTGTCTCGGAGAGTGTCTGGCCTGTAGCCGGGCTCTTGAGCTTAAGTCTCACGAATGCAGAACCCTTACCAGGGTTTACGAATTCTCTTTCAACACAGAGGAATGGCTGACCCTTGATGAGGAGAGCTGTACCTTTTTCAATCTGTCCTGCTTTAATCATTCTTTATACCTCAAATAAATAGTAACAGTTTTAACCGCGCATTAGAATAACAGAAAGATGCATGCAGTGTAAAGAAGGGTGGAAAGGTAATTTCTTGTATCACAAATCATTCTTTCTGCAATTTTACGCTGTTCCTGTCTTTTCTGTATCCGGGAAAAGGGAATGGATGCGGTCGGATCAGTTCTGAGAGTGCAATATCCTCGCGGAAAGGAGATGTTCATAATCCGGTATGAATAACCGCTTCCGGAGCTATTGTTTCTTACTTTCTGAAGAGATTGCACATCGGGAATGCAAGGAGGGGAGCTATCTCCTTAAGGCCGAGATTGACCATCAGAAGACGGTCGAGTCCTATGGCGACGCCGGATGACTGGGGCATGTCGAGGTCGGGGAATGAAGGGTCGGAGAGTGAGATTACATCCTTTGTGTTCTTCCTTTCCTCCTCCATTTTTCTCTGTTCCTTCTCGTAGTACGCGCGGATTCTTGCCTTGTCTGTCTCCTCGTCGTAGCAGTTGGCTATTTCGACTCCGTCTATGTACATCTCCCAGCGCTTCTTGTATGGCCTGTCCGTGTAGTTCTTCGCAAGGCAGTCGATCTGCTCCGGGTAATCCCTCAGATAGACTTCCCTGTCACGGGGGAGATTGGGCTCGACATAGGTCAGGAAGATTCTGTTGAATGTGTCCTCCCAGCTTTCATTGTCCGGGACGAAGAGCTCGAGGCGCACGGCCTCGTCCCTCAGGTACTCTATGTCCTGGGCCTTTCTGAGGTCGACTCCCGCCCATTCCTTCATCGCTTCCTCGACTGTGATGATGAGACTCTTCTTCTTCAGCCACTTCCTCTCTTCAAGGGCTGTCTTCTCTATCATCTCGACTGTCAGTGCGATCGAGTCCGTGTCGTCGTAGCCGACAGTGTAGTATTCGAGCATCGTGAACTCGGGATTGTGCACGTCCCCGAGCTGCTCCGCGTTTCTGAAACATTGTGATATCTGGTAGATGGAACCGGAGCCCGAGGCGAGCATCTCCTTCATGTAGATTTCGGGGGATGGGATGAGGAAGAACTCCCTCTCTCCCACGAATTCGTTGGAGAATCTGGTCGAAAATGTCTTTATCGTGGGCTCTGGAATGAGATAGGGCGAGAGTGTCGGAGTAGACACCTCGAGATAATCCCTCCCGTTGAAGAAACTTCTTATGCCGGCAAAGAGTTCACTGCGTTTTTTCTGGGCTGTAAAATCAAACATATCTGAAGTTTAACAGAATGAAAAAAACAGGTCCACAAGGTTATGCCGTATTGTATCGGAGGACTGTTTCCGTCTACAATAAAATCATGCTTCAGTACACAACGGATGAGCCCATTTACGCTCTCGCCACAGCATATGCCCCTTCAGCATTAGCCGTCATAAGAGCAAGCGGAGAGAATTCCCTCTCGCTTCTTGCTCCCTTTTTCAAAGGGAGACTGTCGGAGCGTGCCTCCAATACGGCCGTGCACGGCTGGATAAAGGATGAAGACGGCAGCATCATCGATGAAGTCGTCGTCGTGAAATATGACAGGGGGCGTGGCTACACATCTGAGGAGGCCTTCGAGATAATGAGTCACGGCTCTCTTCCCGTAATCAGGAAGATATCTTCCGTTCTCGAGAAGGCGGGGTTCCGCAGGGCTCTCAGGGGAGAGTTCACCTACCGCGCATTCATGCACGGAAAGATGGATCTCACGGAGGCCGAAGCCGTCGAAGAGCTTGTGAAGGCGAAGGGTGAGAGAGGACGCGAGGGGGCCATCGAGCGCCTTTCGGGCTCGGTGAAGAAGGAAGCGGGCGAAATAAAGAAGGAAATCGTCAACATACTCGCATCCCTCGAAGTGCAGCTTGACTACGGAGAGGATGAGATAATCGAAGAGTGGGTGTTCCCTCTCGAAAGGGTCGGGGCTCTTATCTCGAGACTGGAGAAGATGAGCGCGACATACCGCTCGGAGAGAATCTACAGCGAAGGCGCGAAAGTCGTTCTTGCGGGGCACGCGAACGCCGGAAAGTCCAGTCTCTTCAATGCCCTTTTAAAGGAGAACAGGGCGATTGTGTCGCCGGTGGCGGGTACGACGAGGGACTATCTCGAAGCCGAATGCGAGATGGACGGCATTCCCGTCAGGCTTTTCGACACGGCAGGCCTCAGGGAAGGCAGTGACGATATAGAGAGAGAGGGAATCAGCCGCAGCGAGAGAATGATTGAAGAAGCGGACCTTGTCGTCTACGTCCTTGACGGCGACGAGAAGGAAAGCGAAAAGAAGAGTGAGAAGACTCTCTATGTGCATTCGAAAAGCGACCTGATGCATGCTGACGGACTTTCGTTCTCGTCCGTGACAGGTGAGGGACTCGACAAAGTGATTGAAGCCGTAACCGGGATGCTTATGAGTGAAATTGAAACGTTCTCCTCTGTCCCTGTAATCGAAAGCAGGAGGCAGAAGGAAAAGATAGATGAGACAGCCGCGGCTCTCCGTGACGCCATCTCAAACCGCAACATGAGCGCTGACATCATTGCGCTCTTCTTCCAGAGCGCCCTCGAGGCACTGGGGGAGCTTACGGGTGAAATAACGACGGAGGACGTTCTCGACGAACTGTTCTCGTCTTTCTGTCTGGGGAAATGAAATGAGAGATTATGATGCAATCGTGATAGGAGGAGGGCATGCAGGCGTCGAAGCCGCGCTCGCCCTCTCGAGAGAGGGTTACGACACCCTCATGATAACCCAGTCGCTCGATGCAATCGGGCGCATGAGCTGCAACCCCGCCATCGGGGGGCTTGCGAAGGGTAACCTTGTCAGGGAGATAGACGCCCTCGGCGGCGAGATGGGACACCTCATCGATGCCAACATGATTCAGTTCCGCATCCTCAACCGCTCCCGCGGTCCGGCAGTCCAGGCTCCGCGTGCACAGGCCGACAAGTTCTCCTACTCCAGGATGGCTAAGGAGACATGCGAGAGGGAGAAGAAACTCAACCTCTTCATGGACACCGTCGTTGACTTCATCATCGAGGAGAAGGACGGAAAGAGGACAATCGTCGGCGTCGTCACCGAACGCGGCTGGAGGATAAGCGCACGTGTTGTCGTTCTCACGACGGGAAC
>CAZGNN010000225.1:0-3266 GCA_964527335.1 uncultured Spirochaetaceae bacterium
TGACGGGAGATACAGTTCAACATAAACTGTACTTTGCGATAAGCAGATAAGAAACCTGTCTTCAGGAGTTAAGGCCTCATTTCTTGTGCTAAATCAGCTTCGTTGACCTTTTTCATGTTCCTAAATCGGATGCCAGTTCAGTTGTCTTCGAGAGCTTTCATAAGCGTCTGACAGAGTATCTCATTCATGCTTAGTCCGTTAAGAAGAGATTCCTCTTTAAGTCTCTTAAGAAGGCTTGAAGGAAGAAGTGCATGAAAGCTGACATCCTTCTTCTCGCGGGCAATCTTTGTCTTGCTGGCAACGTGCTTGACGTTTGAACTCACGCCAGAGTCATAGAGAATATCCTCCAGCAGGTTCATGATCTTCTCATCTGCCTTGAGAATCCTGCCAAGCATCTCGGAGGCCTCTGTCAGTTTATCCGCCAGAGATGAATTCTCGAATGATTGAGGAAGAGATTTCAGCTTGGAGTCCTCTCTGTACTGCAGTTTGCCTATTTCTCTCTCAAAGTCATCATGGGCATTTCTGAGACTGCTGTCATACTTCTGGATGACACGTCTCATTTTTCTTTTCTCGTCTCTGTTCATTTCCTCGGCTCTCCCAGTCAAGCCATTTATGTACATATAATGTTGGTGCACCTTCCAGTCGAGCCATTTATGTACATGTTTTCCTTTGGCCCGGGAAGCTTTAGATTATCGTGCAGTACAGGTTGTATGCTTGTGTCTACTCCAGCTGCATCGCCTTCAGTATCGTTTTATCGAGATAGAGATTGTTGACCGGAATATCCAGAACGTTCTCAATAGCGTCGAAGACGTCGGTACGCCGTGACACGTTCATGAGTTTCCCATTTGCTTTACAGTCTGCAGCAATGAATGTTCTGATGAACTCTGTTATCTGTTCGGTACCGAGTACATTGTTCAGAACCTTGAACTGAAGCAGCCTTATGAGAAGTACGGCAATGTAACAGATGAGGAAGTGCCCCTTTATGCTGTCTTCCTTCTGAAGGAATACAGGTCTGGAATCCAGATCGGACTTCATGACTCTGAAGGATTCCTCAATCCTCCACAGATTATGGTAAATCCCATATATCTCAAGAGGCTTGAGATTCTTCTCCGAGGTTACGAGAAGATTGTAGCCGCAGACGGCCTTGTCCCTGTCGATTTTCTCCTGATTCACTTTGGCCGTGACCTTCTTCTTGTCCTCCGACACAAAGTCCACATACTTCCCGCATTCACCGAATTCGTCTTTCTTGGCTTTGCTGAGGCAGCTCGCCTTCGCCTTTTCCACCAGCTTGTTTATCTCATAGAGCTGCTTCTCACACAGGTCGGGATTGAATGTGAGTACTCTCTTTTCCGGAAGATGCACTACAACTTCCTTTCCGTCTTCGTCTGTGATGGTGTAGGGGAAATCATCAATGCATTCCTTGTATCTGTACAGGACATTTCCCTTCTTGTCTTTTACATCCACCCAGTCGTTTTCATTGAAAACCCAGATCTTCTCGACCTTTGAAAGCTGCTTGACTGACTTGGAAAAGAGGTATCCGTCCTTATCCTTCAGCGCCTTGTAGATGTTATCTGCACAGTTGAGGCCCTTGTCTGCAACATGTATCGTCTTGCCTTCTATGTGATTCCTGGTTTTGAGATCCTTCACTATCTCTCTCAGAACAGGCTTCTCCGACTGATTACCGGGGTACATCTTCATTCCTATCGGTATCATATTGGCATCAAGAAGAAGCCCCAGTCCGACAATCGGGTCATTCCTGTTCTCCTTGCAGGGACCTTTCCTTCTGAAATCATCTTCCCTGTCTATCTCGAAATAGAAGTTCGTACAGTCGAAATAGGTATTGTGGGTGTCTATTCCGTACTTGTTCTTTGTCGCTTCTGTGAATAGCTCGACGAATTTCTGGTATTCTCCTCCCAGGTATTCGCAGCATTCAAGAATCTGGTCGTATGAGGCATCAGGAGAATTGTACATCCGGGGAAATACATTCTGACAGGTGTACCTCTTGGAATCCGGATTCACAACCCTGGCGTACACAAGTGAACTCATGACGCTGAAAACATCGAATTCAAACTCCCTTGTTGACTGCTGCAGAAACCTTATGACATTTTCCACCTTCAGTTCATTCATTACCATCTTGAGAGGAAAATACCCTAAATTCTTCAGTAACGATGTCTCTTTGCTGATCCTGGCAACATCAGCTTTCGCCTTCATCTTCTCCAGCTTCCTCTTCCTGTTGAGTTCATCCACCGTCTTCTGTGCAGTGGCAATGGGATCCGGATCCCCTGCTGCAACCAGGGCATCGTAATATCCGAGACTCTTGTAGCATTTGTGTACTGCATTTCCGACATCCGGATCGTATTCACCGGAATATATCTGTATGTATAACCCGCGCTTGTTCTTGGTCTTTTTCACGAAATATGACATGGCTTTTCCTCGGTTATAATCATAGCACAATAGCACAAGATTACAAAGAGAAAAGTAAAAATATTTCAAAATCTTTCAGCATACGAAAATCCCCTCTCCAGAGCCTGGAAAGGGGAATATATACGTACGGGGGGTATAGGGAGTCCGAAAAATTATTGTGCTAAGCCTCTAAAGACGGGCGGATTTCAAACTGCGTTCATTAAAATAATCCCCCATGAAACGAAAATATCAATTATGATATGACACATATTCACAGAAAAATCAGGGGAGGATTGGTAATGACACCACAGGAACAAGCACGTGCGGCAAGATGTTTTGCTCATAGATGGCAGGACAAAGGATATGAAAGAGGTGAATGCCAGAAGTTCTGGATTGAACTCCTTACGAGAGTCTATGGTGCAGATTCAAGCATTATCCGTTTTGAAGAGCATGTCAGAATAGATCACTCTGCTTTTATTGATGGTTATATTGATACAACAAAGGTAATGATAGAGCAGAAGAGCATTGAAAAAGATTTACGAAGACCTATCAGACAAGGTGATGGATCCAATTTAACGCCTTTCGAGCAGGCTCGCCGTTATATAGTAAGTCTACCTGTTTCACAGCATCCTCGATGGGTTATCACGTGCAATTTCAAGTCATTCCTCATATATGATATGGAAAAGCCTGGAGAAGAACCGCAGGAAGTTTTGCTGGAGAATTTAGAAAGAGAATACTACCGACTTTCATTTATGACTGACATTGAGGCTGTCCATATTCAAAAAGAGCTTGAAACTTCAATGGAAGCCGGTGAGATAATCGGAGAAATATACGATAAAATTCTAACTCAATATAGAGATGGT
>CAZGNN010000226.1:0-3265 GCA_964527335.1 uncultured Spirochaetaceae bacterium
TCGAGCAGCCTCGAACTCTCCAGTATGGGAATAAGAGTCGACGAAGAGGCACTCATGCGCCAGCTCAAGATCAGGAAGACCGAGGAAAGAGCACAGCTCTACTGGCATAAGCGTCTTCTTAACGGAGAATTTCCCCAGACAATCGGCGGCGGTATCGGGCAGTCGAGACTCTGCATGTTCCTTCTCCAGAAGGCACACATCGGAGAGGTGCAGGCATCCGTATGGCCGAAGGAAGTCTACGACGAGGCAAAGGCACACAATACACATCTCTTTTGAGAAGAAAATGAGCCGGTCGGAAGCCGGCTCACTTATACACAGTTCCCCCGGTATCGGGGGATTCTTCATGCCTTTCTGATGACAGACATATAGAACTCGACTCCCTTCGGAAGAGACGAGACATACATGTTCTCGTCAATAGCGTGGATGGATTCGAGCTGCTGCTTATCGATGTAGATCGGGGCAAAGCGCAGTGCGTTGTCCGTAAGCTCGGAGTAGAAGTAGGCGTCAGTTCCTCCCGTCATGATGTACGGTGACGGAATGACGTCGGGATATACTTCCTTCACTGTCTCCTCGATGAGCCTGAACGGAGCCGCGTTATAGTCCACGGCCTTCTGAGGTTCGTCGCAGTCGGAGTAGTCTGCCTCGAGATTGTATTTCTCGAGATAAGGCGCGAGGATTTCCTTCGTCTTTTCGACTCCCTGGTGCTGGATGAAGCGTGTGTTGATGTTCACCCATGCCTTCTCGGGGATGACGTTCCTTGCGTCTGCACCGCCGCACATCGTGAATGCCATCGTGGTTCTTATCATGGCGGCAGCCTTCGGGCTTACGGAAGGAAGAAGCTTTGCCAGTACCGGCTTGAGGGCATTTGCATGGCGCATCGCGAAGCCGAGTACTCCCTTTGTCTTTCCACCGAGCCTACGGAACATCTCGAGAAGAGTGGGGCTGAATGCCACGATGTTCGGATTCTTCTTCTCGATATCACAGATGAAGGCCGCAAGACGTGCAATCGGGGTGTTCTTTCCAGGAGCCGATGCGTGGCCGCCGTTTGATTTTGCACTCACAACGATGTTTCCCGTTCCCTTCTCGACTGTGCCGATCATGGCAAAACGTCCCTTTACACCGGCCATGGGCTCGTCGACTATCATACCGCCCTCATCCATGAGGAACAGAAGCTTCACCCCCTGGCTCTTGAGGTACTCTACAGTTTTCGGGGCACCGCTTCCGCGGACTTCCTCTGTCGAGGATGATGCGATGTATACGTCTCCCCTCGGAGTGAAGCCTTCCTCCAGGAGTTCCTCTATTGCTTCCATGAAGCAGAAGAGCGAGCCCTTCGTGTCGACGGTTCCGCGTCCCCAGATTCTGCCGTCCTTTATGACGCCGCTGAATGGTGGCTCCGTCCATGCCCCCGATGCCGGAACGACATCCTGGTGGCTCATGAAGAGGATGGGGTCTCGCTTACCATCTCCCGTCCACTTTATGAGGAGCGACGAGTCGATGTACTTCACATCGAGACGCGAGAAGATGAGAGGAAAGTTCTCCTTCATCACTTCATGTAACCTGTCGAACTTCTCCGTATTCGGAACACCTGCTTCCGATACCGTTTCGACCTGAATCATCTTCGAGAGCTTTTCGGCATATATCATTTCGTCTTTCATTTCTTCTTCTCCTCGAGCATTCCCTTCTTGTACATGAAGAAGCTTATCGCAATGCTCATTGCGCCGATTACTATCATCATGACCGTTGTCTGGCTGATGAGCGACGGAACGAATATGCAGAGTGCCGTCATGAAGAGCACGGGAACAGCCGTGAGTTTCCAGCTCTTCGAGAAGTACTGGCATCCGAGTGCTCCGAAGAGGGCCGGAAGCAGGTTGTCGAAAGCCGGCTTCAGTGTCGGGTTCTGGAGTATCGGGGTGAGGGGAATGAGAAGAAGGACGCCGACGAAGATCACAAGCATCGTCACAAGCGACGATGTCGCGACCGAGAGCGTCGTGATAACGCTGTCCTCCTTCGTTCCCGCACTTGTTCCCGCTATCTCACGCGCGGAGTACGCGCATGGCAGCTTCATGTTGATGATGTTTCCCGTTATGAACGATAGGTACGATGCACCCGCACCGAGAATCGGAACGTAGATGAGGAACTCGACGATGCATATCGGAAGATATGTCACTCCGACACGTAATAGTCCCTTTGCCCATCCCGACCAGTTGATGGTCGTTCTGAGAATTGCCGAGAAGATGAAAGGAACCGCAAAGAGAAGTCCCAGTCCTATAGAATTCATTATTATACCTGATCTATGAACTGATTTTTCGAAGTCTGAATAATCGAACTTGTCCATGCTGCCTCCTTCAGGCCACGATGGCTGCGGCAGCCATTGCGACGAGCATCGAGAGTGAAAGGGAGAAGTTCTCCATCCACTTGTAGCCTTTGTCTTCGAGTACCATGCAGACCTTCATTACGAGGGCTGCGACGAGCGCCGTGATGAGAGGAACGGCAGATGAGAGGTTATCGAGAGGATCGGAATTCGTGAGGCCGTTGAATGCTCCCGCGATGTAGGAACCGATGAATGTTCCGCAGAAGCCGATGAACATGCTCACCATAGCCCAGTCGGAGAAGCTCTTTCCCTTCTTCTCCCCGCTGCTGTTCTTATTGAGAAGTTTGTTGCACTTTCTGCTGTACCATGGACAGAGGAAGATTGTGCACAGGACTCCCCAGCAGATACCTGTCGTCATGACGGCAAGGATTGTGACGAGAGTCTCTGATGTGAGAACCGACGAGTTGAGCTCTGTTCCCATTGCCTGTGCTGCAGCTTCAGCGGCAATGGCCTCGTAGGAGAGGTTTCCGACGACGCTGAGGCGAAGCCACGCAGTCGGGACTCCGAGGGAACCCGAGAGTGCTATGACTCCGAGAAGAATCGAAACGGCAGGAAGGACAGTGAAGAGGGCCGACGATGTTATGGCCTTCTTCAGAACGGATTTCTCCATTCCTATCTTCAATCCCGCTCTGTAGAACTTGATGATGAAGTACAGACAGCCCAGTGCGATGAAGAGCAGAACTCCTCCCACGACAAGGTAGAGTACCGGTGAATTGGCAAGACTCAAGTAATCCATAAAGCCTCCGGAAAAATAATAAGTCAATTTTATGTATGATAATCCTGTTATTACAAGTAGTAACATTAAGAAAGTTAAGATAAATCATACCAAAACTCTTCATAACTCCCGGAAAGTAAGGTATATTCAAATCAGAAGAGCATAACCGGAGAACGGTC
>CAZGNN010000227.1:0-3246 GCA_964527335.1 uncultured Spirochaetaceae bacterium
CGAAGCCGCCTCCGACAAGGCAGTTCTCGACTTCGACCTTCTCGTACGGGAGCCCCAGGAATGGAGCTGTCTCGTGAAGCGTGTCGTAGACACCCTGGTCTGTGGAGTATATCTTTACCCCGTCATCTCCCTTCGGAACGGATAGTGCACATTCCGGTTCGAGGAATGCGTGCTCAGTATATGGAGTGGAGAAGTGTGCGGAGTAGACGATGTCGCTCTTCTCGATTGCCTCATCGGCGTTTCCTCTCGATACGTGTTTCTCGACGGCAAGGTTACCCGGAGCATTCTCGTGTACGAGCGGGGCCCCTTCCTTCATTGCCGCGGCGGGACTCGAGACAAACGGGAGTACCTCATATTCGACCTTGATGAACTTCTTCGCCGCCTCAACCTGTTCAACTGTCTCTCCGACTATGAGAGCGACGGGGTCTCCCAGAAAGCGTGTTATCTCGCCGACATCGACTATGGCATTCCAGTCCTTCGTGAGATGTCCGACGACCTTGTTTCCCGGAACATCCTTTGCGGTGAATATCTTCACGATTCCCGGCTGCTTCTCGGCTGCGGTTATATCGAGGGAGAGAACCTTTGCACGGGGGTACTTGCTCCTGAGGCATGATGCGTGAAGCATTCCATCGACATAAAGGTCGTCCGGATACTTCCCTGTTCCCGTGACCTTGTCCCTGACGTCGACACGGTGAACACGCTCTCCGATCTTCCATTTGACGGAGTCGGGTTTTATTACTCCGTCTCCGCGGAGAATCCCGGCTGCGATTTCGATAGCCTTCACAATCTTGACGTAGCCCGTACAGCGGCAGATGTTGTTGCGGATGGCGTGTCTTATTTCATTTTCGGTAGGGTTGAGATTCTTATCGAGTAGGGCCTTTGCACACATCACCATTCCGGGGATGCAGAAACCGCACTGGACGGCACCGGCTTCACCGAAGGCGTATGTGTATATATCTTTTTCCTGATCTGTGAGTCCCTCTGTCGTGAGTATTGTCTTACCGTCGACGCTTCCCGTTGTGTGAGTGCAGGCTCTGACGGCTTCTCCGTCGATGACTATCGTGCATGTTCCGCATGCACCTTCGCTGCACCCGTCCTTGACGGATGTCAGATGCTCAACGTCCCTGAGATATCTCAGGAGACTCATATTCTTTTCGACAACTACTTTTTTTCCATTAAGAACAAACGAAGACATAATTGCGTTCTCCTCAGTCTACACGATATGCGTAAAAAAGGAGGCCCCTTAGCTTCTGTCCGGCGTGGCAGCGGTCTGTGATACCAACCCACCTTTTATTTTCCCGAAGTTTGTCTCATTTGTAAAGTAAAATTCTCAGCCGAGTTTTATTACAAGTTCCTTCTTGTCCGTCTCGAGGTGCCGGTACTTCACACCTGCGGCGTCAAACATTCTCCTCGAGGCACGGGAAGCGTCACTGTCGCGGTATTTATCAGAAAGGTAGTAAACTTCCTTTATGCCGCTCTGGATGACGGCCTTTGCACATTCGTTGCATGGAAAGAGTGCAACGTAGAGTGTTGCTCCCCTGAGTCTTGCGGGGTCGCAGGAATTGAGGATTGCATTGAGCTCCGCGTGACAGACGTAGGGGTACTTCGTCTGTGACCAGTCGCCTGTGCGTGCCCACGGCAGGTCATCGTCGCTGCAGCCTGACGGGAAGCCGTTGTAGCCCACGCCGATGATCTTCTTGTCTGATGAAACGATGCATGCCCCCACCTGTGTGTTGGGGTCCTTGCTCCTCATTGATGACAGTACGGCTACTCCCATGAAGTATTCATCCCAGCTTATATAGTCCTGTCGCTTGTCGCTCATATGTCTCTCCTTGCTTTCTCATTATACAGAAGAAGAGGGAGAAGGGAAGAAGAAAAACTTTCCGATTCTTCCTTCTTCCTGTTATATTTGTTCCTGTGAGGACAGTATGAGCCAACTGACGAAGCTTGCACTCGAACAGTCACTGAAGAATCTTCTCAGAAAGAAGAGCCTTGCGCACATAACGGTGACGGACATAACGGAAGACTGCGGTATAAGCCGCATGACGTTCTATTACCATTTCAAGGACGTGTACGACCTTGTCGAGTGGGCATGCAGGGAAGATGCATCGCGCGCTCTCGAAGGCAAGAAGCATTACGACAACTGGCAGGAGGGCTTTCTTCAGATATTCGAGGCCGTCAGGGAGAACAAGGTCTTCATCCTCAACGTCTATCACTGTGTCAGCAGGGAGCAGATAGAGAACTATCTCTTCTCCCTTACTTTCGACCTCCTTAAGGGTGTCGTCGATGAGGAGGCGAAGGGAATGACGGTACGCGAGGAAGATAAGATCTTCATCGCCAACACCTATAAGTACGCCTTCGTCGGAGTCATGCTTGACTGGATAAACCGTGACATGCTCCAGGACCCGAAGGAGATAATCGAGGCTCTCGACAAGGTTGTCAGAGGCGGCTTCAGAAGCGCACTCGAGCGCTTCCGTGTCGGCTGATTTCCTTACACTTTGCCTCCTCTGATAAAAATCTGAACACACGGCTTCAGCTGTAAATTTCCGCTTTCCGGTATTTTCGTTATCTAGACGGTAACAAGGAAAATCAATATCCGGAGGAAATAGATATGTATTATTCAAGCGGAAACTATGAAGCGTTTGCCAGGCCCAGAAAGCCGGAAGGCGTCGACAGAAAGTCTGCCTATATCGTGGGCAGCGGACTTGCGGCACTCAGTGCAGCATGCTATCTCGTGAGAGACGGACAGATGAAGGGTGACAGGGTTCATATCCTGGAGAAGGGACAGACAGCAGGCGGAGCATGCGACGGCTGGAAGTTCGAGAATGTCGGATACGTGATGCGCGGCGGCAGGGAGATGGACAACCATTTCGAAGTGATGTGGGACCTCTTCAGAAGTATCCCGTCAATCGAGACTGAAGGGGTGAGCGTACTTGACGAGTACTACTGGCTCAACAAGAAGGATCCGAACTACTCGCTCTGCCGTGCAACTGTCAACAGAGGCGAAGATGCCCACACAGACGGCAAGTTCGACATCTCGGACAAGGGCGCAATGGAAATCATGAAGCTCTTCTTCACTCCCAACGAGGAACTCCAGGACAAGAAGATCACCGATTACTTCGATGAGGAAGTTCTCAACTCGAACTTCTGGCTTTACTGGAGAACGATGTTCGCATTCGAGAACTGGCACAGTGCACTCGAGATGAAGCTTTACATCCAGAGGTTCATCCATCATATCGGGGGACT
>CAZGNN010000228.1:0-3234 GCA_964527335.1 uncultured Spirochaetaceae bacterium
ATTTGATTGACCCCGGTTTACCGACTATGTTAATGTAATTGGAGTTTAAAAAGAGAGGTATCTATGAACTCACTCATCCTTATGTCAGCAGATGCATCATCCGGTTCATCATCTGCAAGCATGGCATCAACAATCATAATGTTCGTTGCAATCATTGCAATTTTCTATTTCCTTATCTACAGACCTCAGAAGAAGAGAGACAAGGAAGCCAAGGACATGATTGCCGCAATGAAGAAGGGCGACAGAGTCGTCACAATCGGCGGTATCCACGGCACAATCGTCACAGTCAAGGACAAGACTGTCGTCATCAAGGTCGATGACAGCGCAAGAATCGAGTTCAGCAAGGAAGCCATCAGCTCCGTCGTCAGCAAGGATGCGGTGAAGACAGCTCCGAAGAAGGACGAGAAGAAGGGCGATGACAAGAAAGCCGAAGAGACTCCCGCAGTAGAAGAGAAGAAGGAAGAGACTCCGGCAGCTGAGGAAAGTGCAAAGAAGGAAGAAGAAAACAAGGAAGAGGTAAAGTAATTACCGCTTTCTGCAGTTATAGTCCGTACCCGTGGTTCTCCACGGGTATATTTGAAAGAAGATGAAAGTACTGACAGCATCAACACTTGGTTTCTGCGGAGGCGTCAGAAGGGCGGTCGCCCTTGCCACGCGTGCTCTCGAAAAGGCCTCGAAGGAGAACAGGAAGCTCTTTTTCTACGGCTCTCTTGTCCACAACGCCTCGGTATGCCGGCCGTTTACCGAATACGGCGCTGTCGTCGTCGACAGGGCAGAAGACGTCGAGGAGGGGGCTGTCGTCGTAATCCGTGCCCACGGCATCAGGGACAGCGAGAGGGAGATTCTCGTCAGGAAGAATGCCGTCATCGTCGATGCGACATGTCCCGTCGTTGCCCATAATCAGGCCCTTGTCAGATCCTCGTCCCTGCCCGTTCTCGTATTCGGCTACCCCGGACACAGCGAGGTTGATTCCCTCTGCGGGAGCGGAAATGCCGCAGTGAGTGTCATTTCTTCCGAAAAGGATTTTGAAAGGATTGAAAAAGTCGGGTACAATTGTGTTGTGCAGACGACTTTCTCCGCTATTCTCTCTGAAGAACTTCAGAAAAAGGCAGAGGAGAAGGGACTCGGTATCAGGATGATGAACCGTATCTGTTCCTCCTCGGAGGAGAGAAGGAATGCAGTCAGGGCCCTCTACGGCCTTGTCGACGGATTCGTCATCGTGGGGGATAAGACGAGCGCCAACACCAGGGAGCTCCTCAATATTGCAGGTAAAAGCGGGAAACCGTCCTACCTTGTTGCAGGAGTGGAGGACATACCTGAGGAGGTTTATTCTCTTTCAGTTGTGGGGCTGAGTGCGGGTGCGAGCACACCGGAAGAGGTTTACCTCTCCGTGAAGAAGAAACTGGAGGAATAGTTATGTCAGATGAAGAGAAAATCATAGTTCCGATTCCGACTGTCAAGAGATTTCCGTCCTATCTGAGAATTCTCAGACAGTGTCAGAGCGAGGGGCTGGAGTATATCAGTGCAACGGTACTTGCAGACGAACTGGGACTCAAGCCGATTCAGGTCAGAAAGGACATTTCATATACCGGAATAGAAGGAAAACCGAAGGTCGGGTTCCTCGTGAATGAACTCATCGACTACATAACACGCTCCCTCGGCTGGGACAATTCCACGGAGGCCCTTATTGTCGGAGTGGGCAATCTCGGAAAGGCAATCAGCATGTACGAGGGCTTTGCAGCCTACGGCCTCAGCATCGTCGCGGCATTCGACAGCGACAGCCAGAAGGTCGGGGGAAAGGTCGGCTCCCTCATTGTCAGACCTATGGAGGAACTGAAGCCCTTCATCGAGTCCACGGGAATAAAGATTGCCGTAATAACAGTTCCTGCGTCGGCTGCGCAGAGCGTTGCCGACACTCTTGTCGAATGCGGAATCAAGGGAATCTGGAACTTCGCTCCGAAGGACCTCAAGATACCTTCCGATGTCGTGATGCAGAGAACGGACCTCGCAACTTCGTTTGCGGTCCTCTCCGTCAAGATGAGGAAGATGTTCGGACAGGGCGGATCCTATATCGACTACATCGAGTAAGGTCCGGCACTTGATTACTTGGAAAGAAGAATATATCATTCACACAACGACATTGATAGAGACGAGTAGTCAGATATGTTCTCTCAAGAGAGGGGGGTCTGCCGGAGAGGCAGGTGTGAGACGCCCCGGAGACAGCTGATGAAAACCACTCTGGAGTCGCTCCCCTCAAAGGGAAACCGAGTATGGGAAGCCGTAAGACAGGCGTCAACTTCAGTCTTGAGCGTCCTTTTTGAATAAAGAGGGAAGCAAGGTGGAACCGCGGAGCCTTTACAGCTTCGTCCTTGCACAGCAGAAGTGTAAGGGTGATGGCTGTAAAGGCTTCACTTTTATAGGAGAGAAAAGGTATGGCAAAGGAAATTGATCTGAGCACACTGCGTCATTCGACAGCTCACGTCATGGCTGAAGCCGTCCTCATGATGTTCCCCGATGCACAGATTGCCATCGGACCGTCAATCGAGAACGGATTCTATTATGATTTCGACCTTCCGCGTACCCTTACCGAAGATGATCTGGAAGTCATTACAAAGAACATGAGAAAGATCATCAACGAGGGAAGGGAATTCGTAAGAAAGGAAGTTACAAGAGACGAGGCAAGAGAGATCTTCAAGGATCAGAAATACAAGCTCGAGCTCCTCGATGCAATCCCGGAGGGTGAGACAGTCACCATCTATAACCAGGGTGCATTCACTGACCTCTGCCGCGGCCCGCACGTTGCAAATACGAAGGAACTCTGCGCAGACGGCTTCAAGCTTCTCTCGATTGCAGGTGCTTACTGGAGAGGAAGCGAGAAGAACAAGATGCTCACACGTATCTACGGAACGGCATGGGCAAATAAGGCTGACCTCAAGGCATACCTCGATCACCTCGCAGACGTCGAGAAGAGAGACCACAGAAAGCTGGGTAAGGAACTCGACCTCTTCTCGCTTCATGAGGAAGCAGGCCCGGGACTTGTCTACTGGCACCCGAGGGGAGCAAGAGTGAGACAGGTAATCGAGCAGTTCTGGAGAGAGGAACACTACAAGAACGGCTATGAGATGGTCTATACACCGCATGTCGGAAAGAGCTGGCTCTGGGAGACGTCGGGTCACCTCGGCTTCTACAAGGACGGCATGTATCCTCCGATGGAGATGGACAACACCGACTACT
>CAZGNN010000229.1:0-3232 GCA_964527335.1 uncultured Spirochaetaceae bacterium
TGGGCTTCCCCCTCGGTGCCATGAGCACGAAGGCGAAGGCATTCGAAGCCGAATGTGCTGTCGCCGACGGCGCCGACGAAGTTGATATGGTAATCAACATCGGGGCTCTCAAGGACGGCAGATACAAGGATGTCGAAGACGACATCGCTGCCGTGAAGAAGGCATGCGGGAAGAAACTGTTGAAGGTAATCATCGAGTGCTGTCTTCTCTCTGAAGCCGAAAAGGTAGAGGCATGCGAACTCAGCGAGAAGGCCGGTGCCGACTACGTCAAGACGAGTACCGGATTCTCGAAGAGCGGGGCCACTTGCGAGGATGTCGCCCTCATGAGACGCACTGTCGGAACGAGACTCGGTGTCAAGGCTGCAGGCGGCATAAGGGACGCGGAGACAGCGAAGAAGATGATTGAGGCAGGTGCCTCGAGACTCGGCTGCTCTGCAGGTATTGCCATCATGAAGGGACTCGAGTGATGCCGAATACAGAATCATCACAGTCGAGTGCCGATTTCCTCAAATCCCTCGGCTTCCCGACTCTGACTGTCCACGACACCTTCCAGCATTTTGACTTCACTCTTCCCGGAAGAAGGGTCCTTCTCATCGGACCGATGGGATCGGGGAAGACGGAGTATGCCGCACGTGTCTGGAGAGACGCGCTCGTTGCTAGAAGCAAGGGCGAGAGTGTCGCTCCCGCAACGAGCACGGGGCTCAGGGACAGAAGGAACGTCTTCTTCATCCGTACTGTTATCGACGGTGCAAGGTTCACCGATTACCCCGAGGACGCTCTTGCGTACCGTTCGGGTTATGTCAGGTGCGGGGAGAATATTGCCCGCGTCCGCGACAGCTTCGATTTCGAGCAGGTACTGAGGGACAATCCGACGGTGGGTACTTTCATCATCGACGAGGCGTCCTTCTTCGACGAGAGACTTGCCTACGTTGCACGTAACTATGCAGTCAGCGAAGGCTGCATGTTCGTCTTCCCGACGCTTGTTCTCAACTTCCGCCGCGAGTTCTTCAACTCCACTGCACGTCTCATGCTCGATATCGCAACGGACGTGCTGCCGCTTACGGCATACTGCGAGGAGAAGAGCTGTCTCTCCTCCGCGTTCTACACCTACAGATACTATCTCGTGGACGGAAAGGAGTGTCCGGCTCTCTATTTCGATCCCCTCATCGTCGTCGGCGGTGACAGGGTAAAGGAAGGGGGAGTGGAGCCCAACTACGCAGCGCGCTGCGACAGGCACCACTACCTTCCGGGTAAGGAGTACACATTCTTCACCCTCAAGCCTCTCGGGCTTGATGCCGGAAAGGGCGACATCTCAGGCCTCATGAAGGAGCTCGGCGCCCTCAAGGATGATATAAGGTCATCGCTATTATACGAGTCGCTCTACCGCCGCTACAGGGAGGACCCGAACGGGGAGACATACCTCAATTCGATTCTTCCCGTTCATGTTGCCGAGAAGGCTCTTGCATACCTTTTCAGCGAGCAGAATCTCATCAGCGAGATTCTCCTGAGAAGAATCGTCGACGAACTCAGTCTCGACAAGGAATATCTTGAGAAGACACTCAGGGAGAACAGACGTCCTGTCTCCTTCGAGGAACAGTATCTTCTCTAGGAGGAATATATGGACAGTGAGACAAAAAGCCTTGAAGAAAAGATGATAGACTCCACCGAGGTATACTCGGGACGTCTTCTTCATGTATATAAGGACAACATCGTCCTTCCCAACGGAAAGAAGAGCACGCGCGAGCTTATCCGGCACAACGGGGCTGTGGCAGTCGTACCTCTTCTCGACAACGGCAATGTAATAGCCGAACATCAGTTCAGATATCCCTTCGGAAAGGTGATCGTCGAGATTCCCGCAGGGAAACTCGATTCCCCGGATGAGGACCACCTTGAAGCTGCAAAGAGAGAGCTGAGGGAGGAGACGGGATACACAGCGTCTGACTGGACTGAAATCGGATTCGTCTACCCCAGTGTCGCCTACACGACAGAGACCATCTGGCTCTATCTTGCGCGGGGCCTGAGAAAAGGGGAGAGGGAACTCGATGAGGACGAATTCCTGAACGTTGTCGAGATTCCTCTCAAAGAATTCGTTGACATGGTCATGAGAGGCGAAGTCGGGGACAGCAAGACCCAGACTGCCATCCTCAAGACTGCTCGCATCGTCGGTGTATGATAGAGGCTCCTGGTGGAAAGATGACCGTCAGGAGCTTTTCTGATTCATGAAGTTTGAACCGTTCAGGTCAGGAACAGTAACAGAGTGTTTCACAGAATTGAAAGCGTCACGCCTCTCTGACTTCAGGCTGAGCGTTCAGTCCAGCGAATGGGTGGCCCTCAACAGGGATGCGTTGAGCAGAATATGGGAAACTCAGGAATTCATGAAAATTGAGGCTTCAGTAAGGAGAAACAAAAGGATGTTCCACAAGATTAAAAATGTCACGCCTCCTATCGTAGTCTTTGCCTTCGGGGAAAACGATAGCGTAAAACAGAATTGTCCTGTAATATGAGGTCATGAAGGAAATAACCGTAAACGTACGTTCATTTGAAGATATGAGGACAATAGGTGATTACATCTATGTGGACAAGACGAAGTATATTTACTCTCTTGTCAGAAGCGAGCTCAAGAATTATTACTTCATCTCACGCCCGCGTCGCTACGGCAAGAGTCTGATGTGTGCAACGCTTCATGCACTCTTTGAAGGGAAAAGAGAACTCTTCAAAGGACTCTACATAGACAGTACGGATTATTCCTTCGAGAAGTATCCTGTCCTTCATTTGAATTTCGCAGATTTCAGTACGGATGACTATGAGGCGTTTCTGGATGATTTCCAGATTGCTCTGGTGAAGGAAGCCCGGAGAAACGGGGTTGAAGTGGAGAAAAGCCGTCCTTCGACCATGCTTGCCTCATTTCTGGAGCAGACAGAGAAAAAGGCCGTCATCATCGTCGACGAGTATGACACTCCTGTAATCGATACATACATGGACAAGGAGAAGTCAGACAGGATCAGGAATACCCTCAGCACGTTCTACACCGTCATCAAGAACAATGATGACAAGGTAAGGTTCTTCTTCATCACGGGAATCACGAAGTTCTCGAACATGTCCATCTTCTCGAAGATGAACAATCTCACGGATCTCACCTTCGACAAGAATTTTGCCGCGGCCTTCGGTTATACCGAGGAGGAGCTGGAGACCTATTTCGCCGATTACATTGATGCGTACATGCTGAGAGAAG
>CAZGNN010000230.1:0-3225 GCA_964527335.1 uncultured Spirochaetaceae bacterium
ATAAATAATCCACCGGACTTTTGCTTTCCGGTGGATGTTGTACTGTTTACTTCTTTGCTGTCTTTCGCTGCACGAGTTTCACGATTTCGACGATAGGGATTACGAGAACAGCGAGTATGAGCGCTATCGCGTACTCCGTAAAGCCGATGGGTGTGAAACCGAATGCCGCGGCTACGGGCGGTATCTCGAGGACGGCTGTCGTCAGAACAAGCGAGCCCGCCATTGCTCCCCAGAGTACCTTGTTGTGGCTCCTGAGGGTGAAGATGCTCTTTCTCTGGCTTCTCATGTTGAAGGCGTGGAAGATTTCGCACATGCTCATCGTGAGGAAGGCCATCGTCATTCCGTGCTCGCTGATTCCGTGAGGCATTGCAAAGTGTCCCGCCTGAAGCGAGTTTCCGATTATGTAGGAGATTATCGTCAGTGCCGTTACGAGTATTCCCTGGTAGATGATATCTGAGAGGAGTCCTCCCGCGAAGATACCGTCACTCGAGGACCTCGGGGGTCTCTTCATCGTGTCATCCTCGGCTTCCTCGAGACCGAGGGCGAGGGCCGGGAAGCAGTCCGTAACAAGGTTGATGAAGAGAAGGTGGACGGGATTGAGGAGCGTGAAACCCAGGACGGTGGAAGTGAAGACTCCGAGAACCTCGCTCATGTTGGAGCCCAGAAGGAACTGGATTGCCTTGCGGATATTGTCATAGATCCTTCTTCCTTCTCCCACTGCAGATACGATTGTCGCGAAGTTGTCGTCTGCGAGAACCATGTCCGCGACGTTCTTCGTGACGTCCGTTCCCGTGATTCCCATTCCGACTCCTATGTCAGCACTCTTGATTGACGGAGCGTCGTTGACGCCGTCTCCCGTCATTGCGGTTATGCAGCCGTTCTTCTTCCATGCGTTGACGATTCTCGTCTTGTGTTCCGGCTGTACGCGGGCATAGACGCCGTAGCGCTTTATGCGGGATGTAAGCTCGTCATCCGACATTCCCTCGATTTCGGCGCCTGTGATGGCCTCATCCTCGCTCTTTATGATTCCGAGTTCCTTTGCAATGGCCACTGCCGTGTCCTTATGGTCACCGGTAATCATCACGGGTCTTATTCCCGCAGTTCTGCATTCGTCGATTGCAGCCTTGACTTCGGGCCTCACGGGGTCGATCATGCCGCAGAGACCGAGGAACACAAGGTCCTTCTCGAGGAACGACGGATCGTTGCTCTCAGGCTTATCGTTCCAGATGCGTTCTGCCGCTGCAAGAACACGCAGTGCCTTTCCCGCCATCCGTCTGTTGTCCTCTTCGATTTCCTTTCTCTTTTCCTCGGTGAGAGGAACGACAGCTCCGTCTTCAAGTATGTACGTACACCGGGGCAGAACCACATCGGGTCCCCCCTTGGTGTACTGTACAAAGCCGTCCTGTGTTCGGTGGACTGTGCTCATCATCTTGCGTCCGGAGTCAAAGGGCGCTTCATCGATGCGCTTTTCTTTATTTTCAAGGTCATCCTTTCTGAGACCTGCTGAAAATGCAAAGTTCACAAGGGCGCATTCCGTCGGCTCGCCCTCGGCCTTGTCTTCACCGTTGAGGATTGCGTCGGAGCAGAGCGCCATGGCCTTTGCAACGAGCATTCTGTCACCCGTGTAGTCGACGACTGTCATCCTGTTCTGTGTGAGTGTTCCGGTCTTGTCGGAGCAGATGACTTCCGTGCATCCGAGGGTCTCGACTGCCGTGAGCTTCCTTATAACCGCATTGTGGCGGCTCATCTTCGTAACCCCTATCGAGAGAACGACAGTGACGACTGTCGCGAGTCCCTCCGGTATTGCCGCTACCGCGAGAGATACCGCCACCATGAATGTACTGAGTATTACGGAGAGTGCATGTCCGCTCTCGGAGAGTTCGCCGCGGGCCATGAAGAGATTGAAGGCGAAGATGAAGACGCAGATTACGAGGACCATCTTCGAGAGCATCGTTCCGAGTTCGTTCAGTTTCTTCTGTAGGGGAGTCTCCTCTGCAGCCGTATCTGAAAGGGCACCCGCGATTCTTCCCATTTCGGTCTCCATGCCGGTTGCCGTTATTACGGCCTTTCCTCTTCCATATACAACGGTCGAGCCCATGTAGCACATGTTCTTCCTGTCGCCGAGTGGAACGACTGTATTCTCCTCTGCGGTGATTATGTCGGCTGTCTTGTTGACCGGAACGGATTCTCCCGTGAGGGCCGCCTCTTCGATCTTGAGCGATGCGCTCTCGATTATCCTGCCGTCGGCGGGGACCGCGTCTCCCGCTTCAAGTATCACTATGTCTCCGGGGACGAGATCCGAGGAGTGGAGGACGGTGTGTCTGCCGTCCCTCAGGACCTTGCACTTTGCAGCCGTCATCGTCTGGAGTGCCTCGATTGCCGCTTCGGCCTTGCTCTCCTGCACGACGCCGAGAACTGCGTTGAGGAGTACCACCGCGACGATTATGATGACTTCCGTCCACTGTGTCTCTCCGCTCGCCATTCCCGTGACGGCACTTACTGCAGCCGCCGCAAGTAGAATGAGAAGCATCGGGTCCTTGAGCTGGTCGAAAAAGCGCTTCAGGAGGGAAGGTTTCTTCTCTTCTTTAAGTCTGTTCGGACCGTATTTTTCAAGCCTCTCTGCCGCTTCCTCTCCACTGAGTCCTTCCGGAGAGGTCTTCTGTTCTTCAATTACATTCTCTGCCGATAGTGAATAGTATTCTTTCATTCAAACCTCTTTTTTCGCTTCTTTCAGTATAAGGGGACTTGTGGATAAGAGACAGTTAAGATATAAAGCTGGAATTCTCGGCAACTTCGATTGCCGAGATGGTTGACGCATGCCGTCAACGCCCCGTAGGGGAACGTCAAGCGTATGAAATGTCAGAATTTTCTCTGATGGCAAAACAAATTATCTTCAAAACGTGCTATAATATATGTAGAGGTTGCGATGAAACTGACCATAGAAACATGTATGCAGCTTACCGAAAACCAGGCCAACATTATCGGCCACATGTGCTATGCAGGCTTCAAGCTGTGGAATGTTCTCAATTACGAACGCCGCAATTACAGCGAGCTCGGTTTCGATACAATGCCTTCATGTCGTGACCAGAAGATGCAGCATAAAGCAGATATCTTCGCCAGAAGTCTTCCCTCTCAGACAGCACAGGATGTTGCAAACAGACTGGAGTGGGCATGGACGCACCCGTGGTGAGATTGTCTTACCCACGATGCTCTGGCAATTCAATT
>CAZGNN010000231.1:0-3218 GCA_964527335.1 uncultured Spirochaetaceae bacterium
GATGCAACCTGAGTTGACATTATCTGGGGAAATATGACAAGAACGGTTGTTTGAGCCTCACGTAACCGGGAGATACACTTATCCGTACAAATATGAAAAAGGAAATCAGGTATGGGTATTGTGGAAGTGAAAGGACTTGGAAAGAGCTATCCCGCATTCAGGCTCTCTGATGTCTCGTTTTCTCTCTCGGAAAGCAGGATAACCGGCTTCATCGGCCGTAACGGCGCGGGAAAGTCAACGACAATCAAAGCGATGCTTAATCTTGTTCATCCCGACTCCGGAGAGGTTCTTTACAGAGGAAGGCCGGTCTCTGAATGCGAGGAAGATTTCAAGATACACACCGCCTATTCGACGGGAACGAATCTCTGGTATTCCGGAAAGAGGATACGTGAGACAGCATCAGTCATCAAGGCATTCTACAGAGAGTGGAGTGATGCCGATTACAGGAAATATCTCTCTCTTTTCGTCCTCGATGAAGAGAAGAAGGTGTCCGAGCTCTCCGAAGGAATGAAGGTGAAGTGCAACCTTCTCTTTGCTCTGTCCCACAGCGCAGATGTGCTCATACTTGACGAACCCACTTCTTCCCTCGATCCTTTTTCGCGTGATGAGCTTCTCTCCCTTTTCAGAGGGCTCAGGGATGAAGGTAAGGCTGTATTCTTCTCCACACACATCATTTCTGATATCGAGAAGTGTGCCGACGACATCGTGTACATATCGAAAGGGAGAATAACAGCGGCGGATACGAAGGAGAACTTCGTGTCGCGGTTCTCTCTTCTCGGCGAGAGTCTTGAAAACACATTTCTCCGCCTCGAGAGGGAGGAAAATCATGAATAGGCTCTTAATGAAGGAAGTGAGACTTGCCTCTCATCCCCTCTCTTTCATCTTCATCATCTTCTCCTTCGTGTTCCTTCTTCCCGGATACCCCGTACTCTGTGCTCCCTTCTTCGTCTCGCTCGGTATCTTCCAGAGCTTCCAGAAGACGAGGGAGAACGGAGATATCCTCTTCACAGTGCTGCTTCCCGTTCCGAAGAGGGATGTTGTGAAGGGGAAGTACCTCTTCGTGTGCTTGATCGAACTCTGCTCGTTCCTGATTATGACTCTCTGTACCCTTCTCAGGGGAACCGTGTTAAGAGAGAATGAAGTCTTTCTTTCGAATCCGCTGATGAATGCCAACGGCTTTGCCCTGTCGCTTGCTCTTTTCATCTTTGCTCTCTTCAACTCAGTCTTTGTTGCCTCCTTCTTCCGTACGGCTTATAACCTGGGGATTCCGTTTCTCATGTATGCTTTCTCCTCATTCCTGGCTGTTGCCGCAGGGGAGACACTTCATCATATTCCTCATCTGGAATGGATTGACGGATGGGGAATGGAACAGATTATCCTCTTCCTGGCGGGATGTGTTCTTTATACTCTCATGACTCTTCTGTCATACAGAATGAGTGTGAGAAGATTCGAGAGACTGGATCTTTAGGAGGAGATATGTTCAGGGACAATATCGTGATGCTGAGGAATATGAGGGGATGGTCACAGGAGAAGACTGCCGAAATGATCGGGATATCACGTCAGGCGTATGCGAAGTGGGAGTCAGGCTCCTCTGTCCCCGATATAGAGAAATGTGCACTCCTTGCCTCGGTCTATGGGGTCAGCATCGACAGTCTCATCAGAGGTGAAAGCGTCGACGGCATCGGCTCTCTTCCTCCAGCCCCTCAGGGGAAGAATATCTGGGGCAGCGTAATCCTCTCCGAGCGGGGCCAGGTGGTGATCCCGAAGGAAGCGAGGGAGAAACTCGGTTTCGAGGGCGGCACGAGGCTTATCGTTCTTTCGGATGAGAACGGGATTGCACTCGTCAGTGCCGCACGCTTTGAAGCTCAGATGAAGGCGGCCATGGAGCTTGCGTCCAGGGATAGTCGAGACTAACTCTTGAGCATCATCCCCGTAAGGTGTTAAATGTACATACCGCCGGAGGTGTCTATGGACGACAGTCTGCTTCAGTTTGACCGCAGTGTGCATGTCATCTATTCGGAGAGATGTAAGGAAATAATAAAAGCATGTATTGCCTCCCACTATCCCGAAGGGGAGAGGGAGGATGTCTGGACAAAGGTTCAGCTGCAGTATTGTGATTATCTTTCCTCATGGAGAACCGATCTCGGTGGAAAGAAGAACTTCCACAACGGGGAGTGCGGGACATACGACTGCATTCTTTTCTTCAGCTACTGGACCGTATGCCGTGATGAATCGTCCTTTGAAGAGATAGAAAAGGCTTACGGGGACCTTTTCCTGCCGTCGTTCGGGCGCCTGAACTTCGTCAACTGCAACAGGCCTCTCTTCATGAGACTCATGTACAGGGCATTCTCGATTTCGGCCAGGAAGTGTGCGAAGTGGAAGGATTACGACATGAGGATGGAACCCTATAAGAAAGGTGAGCCCATCAGATACTACTTCTACTCCTGTCCCGTTGCCGAATTTGCCAGAGAGCATGATTTACTCGATATCCTTCCGGCACTCTGCAACGCGGACTACGCCGGAATGGAGCTCATCCACGCACGCCTCGTGAGAACGAAGACATGCGGCAGGGACGGGTACTGCGATTACACCATATGCGGGGACGAGCACCCGTATCTGAAGGAACATGAAGAGTACCGGGACGAGAACGGCGGACGCTGGAACAGATGATTTTCCATACTTGAGAGAATGCCCCCGACATCTTCTTCAGATACCGGGGACAGTGTTTAAAGTATTGCGAGGTAGGCTCCGAATGCCTTGTAGTCGTTGTATGCAGGGTAGAGCGGAATCTGGTAATAGAAACCTATACTTATGTTGTAGTGCTTGCTGATCTGCAGAAGCGTGTAGACCTTCGGCCTTATCATGATGCCGTTGTTGGCGAGGAAGATTCTCGTTGTATCCTGCGGAATCTTCGCAAACTGCATGAAGTAGCCGGCGTCGATTGCTATGTAGGTACGGCTTATCCAGGCCTCTACGAACTTCCAGCTGAACATCGCGCCCGTTTCAACCATGTACTCGAGGCTTGCGGCTCCTCCCTGTCCACCAATCGGAGCCATGAAGTAATCACCGATTCCGTAGAAAGCGAACTGGAATGTCTCGGTCTCGAGACCGATATTGACTCCGCCTCCGAGCGCAAATGTGTTCTCCCTCAGCATCGTTGCCCTGAAGTAGACGTCATACATGAATGATGCCGTCTCGACTTCATTCTGCCACCAGCT
>CAZGNN010000232.1:0-3213 GCA_964527335.1 uncultured Spirochaetaceae bacterium
GCATCGCGTTCGACGATGGTTGTCGGCAAGCTCGTCGAGAGAGCCGCTCTCGAGATGAAGGAACGCTGGAATGAGGGTGACATCACGACGGAAGTCGAATATGAACACCCGGAAGGTTTTCCCTGGGATCAGGCGACATTCCGCGGTGACGCATACCTGGGATGGGGATGGGGAGCTGCAATCGTCGAAGTCGAAGTCGACAAGCTCACGAACGAAGTGAAGACAGTCGGCGTATGGACAAGCCACGACATAGGACATCCCATCGACGAGCTCATCGTACATGGCCAGGTGAACGGCGGTGTCATGCAGTCGCTGGGTTATGCAAGCATGGAGAAGCTCGAGAACAGGAAGGGATTCTTCAAGCAGAAGAGAATGAGTGACTATGTCATTCCTACCAGCATGGATTTTCCCAAACAGTTCTACCATCTGCAGGAGAACCCGTATCCGTGGGGACCGAAGGGAGCCAAGGGAATGGGAGAACTTGTATTCAACGGAGCGAACTGCGCATATGTTGACGCAGTCGAACGTGCTCTGGGAATCACGGTGACGTCGATTCCGATTCCGCCGGAAGATATCGAGGAGGCTTTGAAGAAGAAAAATGCACAGTGAAGTCAGATTTAAGCTTAACGGTCAGGAAATGATTTACCGCGGGAATCCGCTGAGAAGACTTCTTGATGTCATCAGAGAGGACCTGGGACTCACAGGTACGAAGGAAGGATGTTCCGAAGGAGAGTGCGGAGCGTGCTCGGTAATAAAGGACGGTCATCTCGTCACGAGCTGCATCGTTCCCGTCGGTTCATGTCACGGAAGTGAAATCTTCACCATCGAGGGAATAAGAGATACAGAGAAGGGTAAATGCATCGTCGATGCCTTTGCCGAGGGCGGTGCCGTACAGTGCGGTTTCTGCATCCCCGGTATGGTAATGGCTGCCTACTACCTTCTCTCGAACAACCCCGATCCGACTGAGGAGGAGATAAGAAAGGGCATAAGCGGTAACATCTGTCGCTGTACCGGCTACGATCTCATCGTCGAATCGATTCATCTTGCAGCAGTCAGGGGAGGCGATTTATGGAAGAAGTGAAATACTACATGCCTGATAATCTCCAGGAAGCCCTCGAGATAATGGACAGGGAGGACGTCCTTCCGATTGCAGGAGGCTCTGACCTCATGGTTTCCGGTTTTGCGGGTGCAGGTGTCACAGCAACTTTTCCCAAGCCTGTTCTCTTCCTCTCATGCATCAATGAGATGAAGGGAATAACACAGCGTGAGGACGGCTCTGTCGTCATCGGTGCACTTTCGACGTCGAGGGAGATCGCCTCGTCGCCTCTCGTACATCCGCTTATAAAGGATGCTGCATCGAGAATGGGAGCCATAGCACTCCGTAACAGCGCCACAATCGGGGGCAACATCGGCAACGCATCTCCGAAGGGAGATACCCCTCAGCCTCTCATACTTCTCGACAGCCGTGTAGTGCTGACATCTGTTCACGGTTCGAGAGAGATGCTCGTCGACGATTTCATCATCGCGGCGAAGAAGACGAAGAGGGAGAAGAACGAGCTCATCACTGCTGTCATCGTCCCCCCGACTCACTTTACGCACATATTCTTCCGCAAGATCGGCATGAGAAGAAGTAATGCCATCAGCAAGCTCACGCTTTCCTGTGCAGCCGAAATCCGCGACGGAGTCGTAGCAGACTTCCGTGCTTCCAGCGGTGCTGCAGGCCCGAAGGTCATGAGAAGCAGGGAAGCCGAACTCATACTCGTCGGAAAGAAGGTGGAGGAACTTCCTCAGGTAAAGGAGCAGTTCCTCGATGCATGGAACAACGTCATTGCACCCCATGCAATGGCCGAGTACAGAAGAAACAGCACAAGACGTATGCTTAACTACTTCATCGATGAGCTTGTCGCCGGCCATCCGGAAGGCAGAATCGAATAAGGAGAGACAATGGTTATTTTCCATCCTCAGACAAAACAGGAGGCAGTGAAACTCAGAGTCGAGAACGAGAATTCCGCATATCTTGCAGGCGGAACCGACGATCTGAGACTCAACGGTGCACTCGATAAGGACAGTGTTCTGATTGACATCAACGGCCTTGTAGAACGCGGTATAGAAGACATGGGGGACGGTATCATAAAGGTGGGAGCCCTCACAACATTCCAGGAGATGATAGATTCTCCTCTTGTGCCGGAAGTTATCAAGACGGCATGCCGTTTCAATGCGTCCTTCGTAAAACGCAACAGCTCGACTGTCGGCGGTAATATCGGCCTCAGACGGGATGACAGCTATCTTACGGCTCTTTTTGCCGCACTCGGAGTCACGTTCGAGTCCGTCACGCTGCACTGTGAAGGCAGAAAAAGCGTCGAGGAATATGCTTCATCGAAGTGCAGAAGACTCATTGACTACTTCCTCATCGACACCAAGAAGAAGGCATGGGTCAAGCGCTTCGGTCTCACCAGCACATCGCATGCAGCTCTTATAGCTGCTGTCTCGGAAGGGAAATATGCGCTCTCCGTGAAGGGAAGTCCTCTCGTCTGCGGTGACTCGTGTGATATCTGGAAGGATGCCACCTATGTCAGCGATATCACGGGAAGTGCAGAATACAAGAAATACCTCGCCCAGACGGTATTCACACTGAGGAGGGACTGAGATGCTTCTTAAATGCAGACTTAACGGTGAAAACGTTCAGATCGAATGCAATGAAGGCGACAGACTGAGAGATCTTCTCTATAAGCACGGCTGTGTGTCCGTAAGGGACAGCGACGACGCAGAGGGATTTGCCGGAAGTGACACCATCATTTTCAACGGCATTCTCAGATACTCCAACCTGATTCTTGCCTTCCAGGCACAGGGCGCCGAGATAAGGACGGCTGAGGGACTCCTGAGAGGACGCGAGCTCAACTTCGTGCAGAAGGCAATGGTATCTGCAGGAGTCGTTCAGAGTGCGTACAATGCACCTGCCGCTGCGCTCATGCTCACATGGCTCCTTGAGAAGAAGCCTTATCCGACAAAGGATGAAATCAGGGATGTCCTGACATCAATCTTCATCAGGGACGCAGGCTACGAGCACTACTACCTTGCAGTGAAGCTTGCAACGGAGCTCAGGGATTACGGCGAATACAGGAGCGAGATTGCCCCTTCGTTCCGCCCGAAGCTCAGTGTAATCGGAAAGCCGCTGGACAAGATTGACGGCGCTTCCCTTGTCTCGGGAGAGAG
>CAZGNN010000233.1:0-3202 GCA_964527335.1 uncultured Spirochaetaceae bacterium
TGTTTTCTCCTTACTATTGTTTTCCTTATAACGGCATTTTGTTGGCTTTGCAACAGATTTCTTTTACTATAGATGTTGTAAATCACACTTCTTTGCCATTTCTTTACCGACTTTTACAGATAGAAATTTTAAACCTGCTAAACTGTAAAAACAGCGCAGATGCCACTTAAACTTCGTTTGTTTCTTAAGATATCCCCCGCAACAGTCCGAAATGATGTTGTCAACAAACATGCCTGAGAGAGTGGATACATCAGATGCAACAACAGGGACAATGTATATCAAAGAGCTGTTTTGTCCCGAATATTCAGTGCATTATGGAACAATATTATCTTTTTGCTTTATAAAAAATTATTTGATTGTCTCGTCCTTGCTGTTGCCTACTGGAAAAATGATGAATCATACTTATGTAAAAGATAGATATACCAAACATAATGCATTTCATTTTTGGAGGTAACACATGTATTCATCCAGATATGGCAGGCCTAATATGGCGAATCTTACGGGAGAATTCGGCAGAGCTGTATTCAACCATATAAAAAATACCTCAAACCAAATGACGAAGCAATGGCTGAAGAGGCAAGAAAACTTGAACAGAAAATGGTAAAAGCAAGGAAACTGTCTGATGCAAAAAGAAATACTTCAAACTGTACAGTCAGTAACCGAACGCCCTCTTAATACAGATTCCAAAGTTTGTATGGCGTTCGAGTGAATGAAGACCATCTTTAATGAAGTGCCAGGATTCGACATAATCGCAGTCAGCAACAGAGAAAGCTGAATCTGAAATGAACGAAATGAATTCGGACAGACTGTTTCTGTATCTGCGCGCAAAGCCAATCGAGAACCTTTCCTTTTCCCTGTCAGTAAGATTCAGCCTGTCGTAAAGAACATGATCAAGATTTGACGACATGTAATATGCCTGGTATGGTATACCGCAAAGCATCCTGATTGCAGACAGTTTGTCTATACAGCTCCTTTTCTGTCTGTTTCTCGCCCTGATGTTGTTGACACAGTCGGTCAATATTGCGGATGTCGTGTAGAATGGTGCTCTATATTCTTCGCTGTATATGACAGCCTCATCTGGGATGTATGCTCCATCCATATCTATGAGGTGTACAATTTCCCTGAAGTGTTCCTTTCTCAGATGGTTCGCATTCATGTATGTGCGGATAATGTCGCCGACCCTTGTCAGAATACTTGATCCGCTCACATAGTTTTCACTTTTGTCCCGCATGGTAGTAACATCACAGTGTGCAATGTAGACATAGACACTATCCCTTTCATACATTTTTTCCAGGAGAAGAGAAAGAGCCTCATCATCACTCGGGCCTTCAACAATGACAAACACGATTCTACGTTTCACTGTCTCCTCCTGCCTCCCTGAAGGCAAATGCAATTTCAGCATTGCTGGTCTCATCATAGAGTTTCTCGTTCTGTCCGCCCAGCATGATGTCACGGTAATAGAAATCTCTCAGATTATTGGTAGCCTTGACATTCGACAGTCGTATATAACGGTTATCTTCGTCTGTTGTCGTGAAAGCAACAAATCCTTTGTCCAGAGTTTCCAGGGGTCTGAGATTATGAGATGTGAAAATCAGCTGGCCTCTTCCCTTTTCACTGATGATTCTCGTGATTTCACCAAGAAGATATTCGAATATCCCGCAGTCAAGCTCATCAACTGCTACTGTCACGGAGTCGTCATTGTATACGGCTATGAGAAGCTGAAGTATTGAGATGATTTTCTTTATGCCTTCACTTTCATATTTCAACGGTAACGTTTGACCGTTTCTTGTTCTCATCAGCTCATAGCATGAGGCCTCCTCTCCGGAAGCCGTCACTTCCGTTCCGAGTTTTTTAAGTGATATTTTGAGGCCGGGTATCAACACGGTCAGGACGGTATTCATGCTTTCAATGACAGATTCCACAGCCTTCTCATCTTTATTCCGAATCAGTGTGCTTTTTTCAAGAGACAGCATGATTCCATTCTTCTGCGGAAGCTTCAGGAACCCGGCAGTGGAAATGTTGACTACAAAGAGAGATGATGAGGCATAATCTGTCAGACTGCCGATAAGGTCAGCATAATAGGCTACTTCCATTCTGTCAGTTTCACTAATATCCGGAGAGGAAAGTCTTTTTTCGATAAGACCATAGACCTCTGAAGAGAACAGAAACGACAGGGACTGTGCACGGGTCATTTTTCTTGCAACTATGAGGTCTGTCTCATCCTGTCTTGCAAAGAGGAGGTTCCTCTTGACTGCAGGACCTACCACAGAACAGTCTGAAGTATCCAGAATGCGGACATTTCTGCTGCTGTCGGTAGAAAATGACGTGCATCTGATGACCTCATCCGTGATTACAGAGCGGTATTCTCCTTCTCTTACGTCTTCCTCCTTTGTGAGTGAAAATGAATATGAAAGATGATATCCTCCGTTTTCCCTGTCAAGGACAAAATCGTAAGTGAATGAGGCCGCTTCGGCTTCAATATTTATCCAGTCCGCTTCCTTTTTCGGAAGAGGCGTCGATGTAAGCACAAACTTCAGAAGTTCAACAGCATCGATAAGAACAGTCTTTCCGCTGCCGTTCTGACCATAAAGGCCGAGCACACTGGCTCCATGCTTTTTACGCGGATTCTCGAAAGAAAGAACTCCATTCACAACGTTCTTATAGTTTTCAATCCTGATTCCAGCCAGGCGCACAGAATATCTTTTCATGAGTATAAAATAACATAACTTCCATAATTTTCAAAATAAATTTTACGATTTTATATTAAAAATATCGTTTCTGAATTTTTATTTATGAATTTAGAGAAATATTCCCTCTTACTGAAGGTAATAAGATATCTCCTGCCGAAGTTAAATCAGGAGGTTACAGGTCTCGCTCCTCTCTTGATTAGTTCTGCTTTAAATTCAACAGCCGGATAAAACACAGATACGTATTTCATACTTGAGATTACAGACGGGGAAACGGAATAGACTATCTTCCCGTACCTTTTGCTCCATTCCTCTGAATTGCCAGATGTTCTTCGCCTGGCAGATCTTCGCTTTTTCAAAGTCTGATGTAATCTGCATGCCTCATCATCTTTTCATTGTGATGTTTTCATCTTCTGACAGTTTTGAGGTTTTCACATTCCTTTGTAAAGTATGAGCGGGCACCTTGACAAAGAGACAGTAACGTATAAAAAATTATAGATATAAAATGAACGTGT
>CAZGNN010000234.1:0-3182 GCA_964527335.1 uncultured Spirochaetaceae bacterium
CTCATGGCCGTAGTATATGACAATGCACTCTTTTCTGCACCCGGAAAAAAGAAAATCAGAGGAGAAGCCCGGGCTCCTTCAGCGACTCTGCAGCATCGGTGTTGCTGACGAGGATCATTACTTTCGGGTCGTCCTTATTCTTGGACGGAGTCATGACATCATTTCTCACATTTATGCAGGATCCAAGTATATTGAGTTCTCCGAAGAGAAGGTTTTGAGAGTCGAATACCGCATATTTCAGGTAGCATTCATGAGACTCGGTGACTGTTATTCCGTTGCTGCGGAGAAGAGAAACAGTTTCCGGAAAAGCTCCTTCTGATGTACGCACCTCGACATGTCTGCCGTTCCTTGCGGCTTCTGCAAGGTCGTTTATTATCATCCTGGTGCCCTGACTCAGGTTGAGATACGGAGAGCTGATGATTATCTCATGTTCTGTATTTCTGATGAGAGAGCACAGAACCGGGTAGATATCCTCTTCGGACCAGAATGACTTTCCGAGCGGATTCTGACACGCATTGTCTGTCTTCTCCCCTTTGATTATGTAACCGAGCTCTCTGTATGTTCTGAGCCTTCTGTTGTACATCGCGGCAAAGGCCGGAATGAAGATATCTACATAGTCGTAGATGAGAATTGTCTCCTTGCCTTCATATTCCCTTGATATTCTTCCGACATACTGACTGACGACTCCCTTCCAGCTGACAGGTGCGGCAACGAGGAGTGTGTCGAGATAGGGAATGTCTGTACCTTCTCCGAGAAACTGTCCTGTGGAGATGACTACTGCGTCATTATCGGGACTGTTTATCTTCTCGAGAACTTTTTTCTTTTCCGCTGCCGGCATCGAACCGTGAATGGAGAGTGCTGGGATTTCCTTTTCGGTGAGCATTCTTTCAATTTCGGATATATGGTCTATCAGATGCGTCAGGACGACTATTCGTCTTCCTTCCTGCCTCAGCTTTTCTATGTCGGAGACTATGAGACTGTTCCTTGTGTTGTCTGATGCAATGTCCTTCTGTGCTTCATCGTTCCTGAATCTTGATGAAAGTGATGCCCTGCTTGTCGTAGCTGTGAATCTCGGGACGAATACCTGAGTCATACCGCGCCTGTAGGCCAGCCTGTCTGCCGTGTACTTGTAAATGACACTGCCACACTGGGCATAGACTATCTTCTCGAGATTGTCCTTTCTCTCCACTGTAGCGGAAAGCCCGTAGACGTATTTGGGCCTTATAGCATGCATGACCTTCACGAATGAGTCTGCCGCAAGATGATGGCATTCGTCGACGATGACCATACCGTATTCCCTTATGAACTCCGGCATTCTGCTTGATACTGTCTGAATCATGGCTACATCGACATAGGATGAAAGAGAATCCGCCGTACTTCCGTATATTCCGATACCTGTTCTGTTGAGGTGTTTTCCTTCCCGCTTCTGCGGTGGGTTGTTTACGGTGAGGAAGGACTGCAGTTTATCCTTCCACTGCGTAAGAAGGTTCCTGCTCTGGACAAGTATGAGTGTTCTTTCTTTTTTGGCGGCGATGAGTTTTGCGGCGACGACAGTCTTACCGAATGATGTTGCCGCCTGGAGTATCCCGATATCGTGAGACATGAGGGCTTCGAATGCTTCCGTCTGTTCGCTTCTCAGCTCTCCGTTGAAGACTGCATCGAGCCCTGTATCATGTGCCCTGTTATCTGTCATCCGGAATGGGATTCCGGACTGCGTGAGATACTTTTCAAGAGCTCCCTTCAGCCCTCTCGGAAGCTGGAGGACATCGTCTGACTCTATGAATGTCTCTATGAAGAGGCTGATGCCGTCGGGAATGTAACCCCTGTTCCTGTTCTTTGCTATGAAGTATTCGGGATTGGTGAAGAGGGCAAGTCTCTTGAGTGCATTCTGGAGCCGGGCATTGAGTGCAGCCTTCGGGATACTGAGCCCGGAAGAGAGGAATACGGGGAGAACATCTGTCTTCAGATCCTTTTCCGATATTACGGGCAGTCTGCTTCTCCAGAGGATATCCGTTTCATCATCGGAGAACGGAGAGAGCTGGAAAGAGGAGGAAACCGAACACGATGAGGATATAAGATAGAGTTCCACATCACGCCTTGTGTACTGGGGAACAGAAGAGAGAAACTGGATCTGATTCGGGTATTTGACGAAGCTGTTGTCCACGAATACCGTTCCCGGGTTCTCCTTTCTCATCGCTGCCGAGCAGACGATGGGCATGAGAATAAGGTTTCCCAGTCCGTCCTTTGCTACCGTATCCTGCGTCGGAAAGATTCTGTCATATGACTTGAGGCTGACGGCCTTCGACCTTTCGCAGGCCTTATCGATGAAGGAGAATGCCAGTTCCCTTGCTTTGACAGCCGGGACCTCTTCGCTGAAGAAGAGCCAGAGATGTGCGCCGTTACCGCTGAAGGAGCGTTCTATGGCCATCTGGAAGCCGTCCCGTCTTGCCACATCTGCAATTTCGAGGGCGTCATGCTGCCATGTCTTTTCGTCAAGGTCGATGGCGAGGAGTCTGCACATGTTACCGGGAAGCATCGGATATATCCCGACAGCGCCGATGCCGCGTTCGTTGTAGTTCCTGATGTTGCTGTTGTAATAGGTATCGAGTGTGAGAGGCGTGAGCCTTCTCTTCTCGCAGTCGAGGCAGCTTCTGTTGTTTCTCTCTGCCTTCGGAAGTTTGAGAATGCATCCCGGCTGAAATCTGTTACTGCAGACAGGCGAGTAGGCTATGCTGTCGTTCTCCTTCTTCAGATACCGCGTTGCATACGCATCGCGTCTTCCATGAAAGAGATTGAAAAGGAACGCCGTTCTCTCCATAGTCGAGGCACCTGGGTGTATTGCCGGCGCGTTGAGTTTTATCTCAAGTTTGGGGGAAGTCAGGCTTTCGAGCTTTTCAGACATTGCCTTTTTCTTCTTTTCCTTTTCGGCGAGTGCTGCCGTGAGATCAAGTATCTGAGTCTTGATGGAAAGAATATCCTTATCTGTCTCATCAAGCAGTTTCGAGAGAGATTCCTCGGTTTCACTCTCCAGTGAACTCTCAATATGCAGGTCATCCCTGAATCTGAATGCGTCGGCCCTGTCTTTCATATCTCAATGATAGCACAACAGGGCCGGATGAACGGAAGTAAAAAGCCGGCAGCGGATGCTGCCAGCTTACCGTGTATTACTCCAGGGATAGGAG
>CAZGNN010000235.1:0-3170 GCA_964527335.1 uncultured Spirochaetaceae bacterium
CCTGTGGAGACACCCGTCACTGGAGCATCTGCTCTAAACGGGAGTCTGTGAAGCAGGAACCAAGATTCCTCGCTCCTCTGGCGCGAGGTAGTTCAAACCTCACGTTTTTGAAGCTTTCAGATTGAATTCCCGAAAATGTAAGAAGGAAATTCCCTAAAATGTAAATTTCAGGCTTTGAGCTTGTTGATCGGGACAACATAGACGCCGTCCTTTCTTCTGTACATCGGTCCCTTTCCGATGAGAACCATGAGGAATGACGGCTCCTTTTCGTCTGCCTTCTCTCCGAGTTTCTTTTTCAGATGGAGAAGTGCTGCTGCTCCTTTCTCGATATTCTCCTCACCTCCGAGTTTTATCTCGACGGCACCCCATCTTCCGTCCCTGAAGTGGAGGACGGCATCACACTCGAGCCCCGAGCTGTCACGGTAGTGTCTGACTTTTCCCCCGAGGTGTTCCGTATAGATTCTGAGGTCACGGACGGCAAGATCCTCAAAGAAGAGGCCGAATGTCTCCCTGTCGTTCATGAGGTCATCGGGCCAGAGCTCGAGCGAGGCCATTGCGACTGACGGGTCCGTGAAATGTCTTATCGGGGAAGTCCGTATCACTGTTGCAGATCTGAACTGAGGACTCCATGCCTCCAGGTCCTCGATGACGAATATGTCCTCGAGTGCGGCATGATATTCATCATATGTCTTTCTGTCCATCGTTCTCTCGTTTGACTGGCGGATATCTTTCATGACTGTTTCAGTCGAGGCCTCTGACGAGATGTTCCGTGCAAGGCTCTTCGTGAGCATCCTCAATATTTCCGGGCGCTTGTTCCTGAAACGTTCGTTTTCGCTGTTTTCGAAGTTGAAGAGTCCCGTGTAGTAGTTTCTTGTGACATCGACGGCGAATGACTCGTCCGAGAGTACAGATATCGGCCAGCCTCCGCGTGCGATGAGATATGCAATACGCGCGGCCGTGAAATCCTCATTGAGGTCCGTTCCGATTTCCTTTCCTTCAAGTATGTCACCCAGCGCCACCTTTCCGTCGGAATCACCGGACTCGAAGAGGGACATGGGCCTCATCTTCACCTCCGTTATTCTGCCGACTCCCGAGTGGTAGATGTCACTTCGGTCTGCAGGAGTGGAGGACCCCGTGAGTATGTACTTCCCGAACATGTAGTCTTCATCAAGGTCGTTCTTGATCTGGTTCCAGATGTCGGGAACAGTCTGCCACTCGTCGATGAGACGCGGCTTCTCTCCCTGTATCGTACCCCTGGGGTCAATTTTCGCCATTGAAACGGCTGACTTCGTGTTCAGCTTTATCGAGCTCTTCTGGAAGAGCATCGAGGTTGTAGACTTTCCGCAGAAGCGGGGGCCCGTGACGAGAACGGCTCCTGCCGTCCGGAGCGCCTTCTCTATCTGGTTTTCTATGTATCGGGGATAGTATTTTGCCATATCACCCTGATTTTAAGATAAAATTCCCGAAAATGTAAGAAGAAAATTCCCGAAAATGTAAATTTTGTGTTTACCATCGATAATGTCCGGATTGAGAGGAAAGCAAGTTTATTTCTTTTTTCTTTTTCCGACTCTTTAAAAAATTAGCGATTTGGTATTATCATGAGCGGGTAAGGACTTTAAGTCGAATAACACTTTTAGGAGATTATACATGAAGTATTCCACAGAAGTTGAAAACATGTGTACAGTAAGGTGTGGTGGACAGCACGGCTGTGCTCCGATTCCTGAAGAGGGAAAGTGGGTATATGCTAAGGAGATCAAGGACATCTCCGGTCTCACCCATGGTATCGGATGGTGTGCACCTCAGCAGGGAGCATGCAAGCTGACTCTCAATATCAAGAACGGTATTATCGAAGAGGCACTCATCGAGACAATCGGCTGCTCGGGTATGACTCACTCGGCTGCAATGGCAAGTGAAGCCATCGTCGGCAGAACAGTTCTCGAGGCAATCAACACAGACCTCGTCTGTGATGCCATCAACACTGCTATGAGAGAGCTTTTCCTCCAGATCTGCTACGGCCGCAGCCAGAGCGCATTCAGCGAGGACGGCCTCGTAATCGGCGCAGGTCTTGAAGACCTCGGAAAGGGCACATGCTCACAGGTCGGTACTGCTTACGCTACAAGAGCAAAGGGACCGAGATATCTCAACCTTGCTGAAGGATACATCCTCCGCCAGGCTCTCGACGAGAACAACGAAATCATCGGTTATGAATATGTCAACATGGGTGTCTTCATGGAGAACGTAAAGAAGGGTGTTGACCCGAAGGAAGCTCTCGAGAAGGCAAAGAAGACTTACGGAAGATTCGCTGACGCCGTGAAGTACATCGACCCCAGAAAGGAATGAGGAGGACACTATGGCTTTATTTGAAGGTTATGAAAGACGTATTGACAAGATTAACGGTGTTCTCAATGGATATGGAATCGCATCCATCGAAGAAGCTAAGAAGCTCTGTGATGACAAGGGCGTAGATGTCTACAACATCGTAAAGTCCATCCAGCCTATCTGCTTCGAGAACGCATGCTGGGCTTACATCGTAGGTGCTGCTATCGCAATCAAGAAGGGCCAGAAGAGTGCTTATGACGTTGCAAAGTCCCTCGGCGAAGGCCTCCAGTCATTCTGTATCCCCGGCTCGGTTGCTGACGACAGAAAGGTAGGACTGGGACACGGCAACCTCGCTGCAATGCTTCTCAGCGACGAGACAAAGTGCTTCGCTTTCCTCGCAGGCCACGAATCATTCGCAGCTGCTGAAGGTGCAATCGGTATTGCAAGAAACGCAAACAAGGCAAGAAAGGAACCCCTGAAGGTCATCCTCAACGGTCTCGGAAAGGACGCTGCAAAGATCATCAGCAGAATCAACGGCTTCACATATGTCGAGACAAAGTTCGACTACTTCACAGGTAAGCTCGAGGTTCTCTCGAGAACTGCTTACTCCAAGGGTGAGAGAGCTGCTGTAAACTGCTACGGTGCAGACGATGTCAGAGAAGGTGTCGCAATCATGCACTACGAGGGAGTCGACGTATCTATCACAGGTAACTCCACGAACCCGACAAGATTCCAGCATCCTGTTGCAGGCACATACAAGAAGGAATGCAATGAAATCGGAAAGAAGTACTTCTCCGTTGCTTCCGGCGGCGGTACGGGAAGAACACTCCATCCGGACAACATGGCAGCAG
>CAZGNN010000236.1:0-3169 GCA_964527335.1 uncultured Spirochaetaceae bacterium
GCCTTCTTCGACCATGCACCTGTCTCGATGTAGACAGCCTTGCCGTTCTTCATGAGATTCATCGGAATCATGCTGAACTGGAGTGTTGCACCACCCTGGATGAAGAGAACCTTGTAGTTCTCGGGGATTCCCATGAGATCCCTCAGATCCTTCTCGGCATTGTCGAGGATTTCCTGGAAGACCTTCGAGCGGTGGCTCATCTCCATGACACACATTCCGCTTCCGCGGTAGTTCATCATTTCATCTCTTATTTCCTCGAGCACGGGCTCCGGCATCATTGCAGGACCAGCCGAGAAGTTGAAAGTACGTCCGTATTTCATTTTTCACCTCGTTTGAAATTTTATATATGCATAATTTCTCACACTCTCAGAGAGAATGCAACAATTCTTTTGAAAAACAAAGGAAATTCTTGAGATTTTTATCGATACATTAAAACTTCACTGACTTTTTAATCATATACTCATTATTTTTCTCCTTTCTGTCCTGTTTCCCGGACTTGATGAAAGCCGCCTCTGATATTATCATTCTCTCATCAAAGAATTACGGAGGGCCCATCATGGGAGAGCGCGGAGAAGTCTTTTCAACAAAACTCGTCAAGAACGACAGAACTTACTTTTTCAATGTCAAGCAGAATGTTTACGGTGACCTTTATCTCAACGTCGTCGAGTCAAGGCCGACAGATATCGAGGGAAAGTTCCTCAGACAGTCGGTAATCGTCTATCAGGAGGACCTCGGGGAATTCCTGAACGAATTCCAGAAGAGCGTCGACTACGTGAAGAAGCACGGCTCGAAGAAAACACCGAGGGCGTGAGTATGACCTTCCTCGACCGTTATGCCGATTCCATACTCCACTCTGCCCTCAACATTCATGAGGGCGACGTACTCAGCATCAACACCGAGGAGGAGGACTACGCCTTTGCGCGCCTCATTGCCGAAAAGGCGAAGAGAATCACGGGGAACGGCAGCTACATACAGCTTCTGAAGAACGGAAGAATCACGGAGGAGTTCGATATACTCTCGGACTTTCCCCTCACGAAGAAGCCCACCCTCTTTCTCTATCTTTCATATTACAGGAAGAAGGACGAGGTCGAGACGGGAAGAATATATGAAGCGAAGGACCTTCAGCGTTTCTCGCTCCTGAGCGACCCCATCGACAACCCTTCCCCTTCATTTCCGTTCGTAACCTCTTTTCTTCCGTCCCCGGACTGGGATGAGATGATGGAGACGGCCGACAGCGGAAAGACAAGCGAGGAGCTTCTCTCGTCGCTCTTCACACTCGAAGAGGAGGAGAACGCGATGAGGCACGAGAACCTTCTCTACAAGATGAAGGCTCTCAACGCAATGGGTCTCACCGAGGGCAGGATTACAGCCGACAACGGCACTGACCTGACGTTCTCGTTTCTTCCCTCGTCTTCTTTCCACTCGTCATACAGCGAGACGACGGACTCCCGTCTCTTCTCGCCTTATATCATCGCAAGTGATGTCTTCAGACTCATAGACCCCATGTCACTCGACGGCTGGCTCAACACGACGCGTCCGTTCATGCTCTGGGGAAAGGTAGTCAGGAATCTCTCCCTGAAGTTCGAGAAGGGAAAGGCCGTCAAGTGCATCGGTAACATGTTCACCCAGTCGCTTTTCTCGATTTACTCGTCGCAGGACGAGAATGCCGCGAGAGGGAGCATGCTCACTCTCACCGACACCTCGAATCCTCTCGACGATGAGGAGATAACATTCATTCCCGAGCTCGACAGGATGCGTACTGTCTCCCTGACTCTTGGCGGCCCCAAGGGCGAAGCCGTGGACAGAGGGTGCGAAGAGAAGACTGTAGACTCACTTCTCTCTCTTTCACTTCCCATCGGTGACGACAGTCTCACCGTCGTTGCTCTCGACAGGGACGGAAATGAAAGAACCGTCTATTCAGACGGCTCCATAAACGAAGAAAACGATTTTTAATTGAGCTGAGCAATCAGTCCCAGTCCCTTGAGTGTGATGAGGGAATCGAGTTCGTCGATACGCGGAATTATCTTCGAAATCGTGGCGCTGAGTCCGCCTGTCGCCATGACGTAGAGACTCTCCCCGATTTCCGCTTCGGTCTTCCTGATTATTGTCTCGACCATTCCCGCATAACCTTCCATTATGCCGGCCCTGATAGATGCCATGCTGTCACGGCCGAGAACTGTCGAAGGAAGCTTGAGTTCAACCTGCGGAAGCTGTGCCGTATTGCCGAAGAGCGAATTGACGGCTGTAACAAGACCCGGGGCTATTGCGACACCCAGGACCTTTCCCTCCCTGTTCACGGTCGAGAACGTGAGTGCGGTTCCGAAGTCGATGACCATAACGCTTCTGTCCTTCCTGTGAGAGTGGCCGTAGGCAAGGTTACAGAGAAGATCCGCACCGAGCTCGAGCGGAATCGAATCATAGTCAAGACCTGATTTCACATCATGGGTCACCATGATGGGATTGAGGCCGAAGAGCCTGTGCATAATCTTCTCGATCGAACGCGTGAGGAACGGAACGACGGAGCTTATGATGACCTTGTCGACATTCTCCTTCTCTATTCCCGATTCATGGAAGAGGGAGAGGAAGATGACATAGTATTCGTCACCGGTCTTCTTGGTGTCAGTGAATACCCTGAACGGCTTGGTCCATCTGCCGCCGTCCAGTGCCGCGACCACGATGTTGGTGTTTCCTATATCTACTGCGACTGTCATCAGATTACCACGACCTCTTTTCTGCCTTCGTAGGCCTTCTCTCTCTTAGCCTTGACATCCTCGTCTACGAGGTAGTCGTCGAATCTCTCGGTCTTGTCGATTATTCCCTTCGGTGTGAATTCGATAATCCTGTTGGCAAGGCTGTCGATGAACTGATGGTCATGCGAGTTGAAGAGAAGAACTCCCTTGAAATCTATGAGACCGTTGTTGAGGGCCTGGATTGACTCGAGGTCGAGGTGTGATGTCGGCTCGTCGAAGATCATGCAGTTCGCACCTTCGAGCATCATCTTTGCCAGCACTACTCTTACTCTCTCTCCACCGGACAGGACACCGCAGTCCTTGAGTGCCTCGTCTCCAGTGAAGAGCATACGGCCGAGGAAGGACCTGACGAAGTTGTCATCGTCCTCCTTGCTGAACTGCTGGAGGTATTCCGTCATCGTTATTCCGGGACCGAACAT
>CAZGNN010000237.1:0-3167 GCA_964527335.1 uncultured Spirochaetaceae bacterium
CCATAAGACGATTATAGATTCGAACCATCCTCAGTGCAATTGCATGTGATTCTGTCACCTGAGAGAAACTTACGGATTGAAAAGTATAAAGAAGTATAAAAATGTATAAAGAAAAAAATGGAGTATAAAGAAGTATAAAAAAGTATAAAGAGTTTCAGAGAACGGTATGCAGACTCTCCGTAATTGTCCGATGCTTCCTGTATGGCTGATCAAGCGAGTACTTTGATCCTGTTCATGTACCGTAACGTGGTTACGTCAGATGTCGTTCCGCCATACCACGCCTCTGTATACGGCAAGGTTTCTGTGTCATTTACTATATCAGACGATGATTATGCAAAGCTCAGAAGTAACCTGAAATCGGCAGTGACGTGGCATGAACGAGCCAGAAAAACGATAACGAAAAAACTCGATGAATGCCGGAGAATGCTGTATTCTCAAATCGTGAAACGAAGATATCCGCTCGACAGGTCTCTCAGGAGCCTCCTTCTCATACATACTCCGCTCCGGAAAGGTTTATTTCCCTTTGCTTCCGCATTCCTCTGTCTGTTTTCACTTCACGGTGACAGGGAACTTGATGTGAAGAGGTATTCAATCGGAAGGGCGGGGATTCTTGATGTGTCACCGAAGGGGAGCGGAGGGAATATTCCCGTCATCATCTATCTTCACGGCGGGGCCTTCGTCTACAGGGCTGCACCGTACCATTACCGTCTTGTAAGGGAGTATGCACTCTCGGGATGCCGTGTGCTGATGGTCGATTATCCCCTGTCTCCGGAGAGCAGGTACCCCGAAGCTGTGGAGAAAACTGTTGAAGTCTATAAGTGGACACTTGAGCACTTCTCGTCTTCTGTTGCTGTAATGGGTGACAGTGCCGGCGCCGAGATAGCTCTCTCCTCAACGATGAGAATCATCGAAGACGGACTGGGTAGGCCGCAGTTTCTCGCTCTCATCTATCCTGTTGTCGCCCCGATTGAGACTGAATCAAAGAGAAGGTTTACTGACACTCCCGTCTGGAACTCGCGTCTCAATTCGAAGATGTGGGAGTATTACCTTGGAGATAAGGAGTACAGAAGTATCTTTGACTGTGGCTGTGTTTCGTCTTTTCCTCCTGTTTACATCGAGACATGTGCTCTCGACTGTCTTCACGACGAAGGGGAAAGTCTTGTTTTTCTGCTTGAGGAGAACGGTATTCCCGTCGTACACAGGAACATAGAGGGGGCCTGCCACGGCTACGATATGATTTCCTCATCACCCCTTGTAAAGGAGAGCATGGAGGCGAGGAAATCTTTCATTATGAAACATCTCTGTTAAAAATAAACAAAATTTATGACCTTATTCAGTTAAGTTATATTGCCACGACTCCATGTAAAGTGGTAAAAGAGGGTCGGAACAGCTGAATATGGGATTATTTGAATTTATAAACCAGATGCTACACAGTCCGATGCTGCTGGTATCTTCGATACTTACACTCGGCGTTATTTTGGTGAATGGCTGGACGGATGCCCCGAACGCCATCGCAACCTGTGTATCGACAAGGGCAATAGGGGTGAGGAAGGCCATAATCATGGCTGCCGTCTTCAACTTCTTCGGTGTTCTCGTGATGACGAGTCTCAACGCTTCCGTCGCAATGACGATATCGAACATGGTTGACTTCGGAGGAGATGCGAGGATATCTCTCATAGCACTCTGTGCGGCAATGGCCGCAATCGTCATCTGGGCGACAGTCGCCTGGTACTTCGGTATCCCGACAAGCGAGAGCCATGCGCTGATTGCCGGACTCTCCGGTGCTGCAGTCGCCATCCAGAACAGCTTCAGCGGCATAAACGGGGGAGAGTGGGTGAAGGTCATCTACGGAATCGTACTCTCGACGCTGCTCGGCTTCGTTCTCGGCTTTGCCTCGTCAAAACTCACGGTTCTCATCTGCCGCAACAGGAACAGGTTCAAGACCGACAGGTTCTTCGGGGTTGCACAGGTTGCAGGAGGTGCCGCAATGGCATTCATGCACGGCGCGCAGGACGGTCAGAAGTTCATGGCAATCTTCCTCCTCGGCTCCGCCTTCGCTTCCGGCAATACCGCTATATCGACATTCACGGTTCCTCTCTGGCTCATGATTCTCTGTTCCGTCGTAATGGGACTCGGAACCTCCATCGGAGGCTACCGTATCATCAAGAGCGTCGGAATGGACATGGTGAAGCTCAAGCCCTACCAGGGCTTTGCGGCAGACGCTGCGGCAACGCTGTGTCTCCTCTTCTCATCCCTTACGGGAATCCCTGTAAGCACAACACACACAAAGACAACGGCAATAATGGGTGTCGGCGCCGCAAGAAGAATGAGCGACGTCAACTGGAGTATCGTAAAGGACCTGGTGCTGACGTGGGTCTGCACATTCCCCGGCTGCGGACTCCTGGGCTTTGCACTGGCCAAGCTCTTTCTCTTGATATTCGCATAAGGAGGCCTTCATATGGCTAAGAAAGGTAATGATTATTTTGAACTCATAAAGAGTCAGACAGAGTACTGTGTAAAGGCCTCTGATCTCCTGGAGAACATCCTCTCGACATTCGACAGCAGGAATGTAGGCTCCTACAGAGCCAACATGCACAAGATCGAGAACGACGCCGATGAAATCCATCACGACATTCTCCAGAAGCTTTCGACGGAGTTCATCACTCCCATCGACCAGGAGGATATCCTCCATCTTGTCCAGATCATCGATGATATAACGGACGCACTTGATGAGGTCATGATGGACGTCTACATGTACCATGTCGACGAGAAGCTCCCCAGAATCGAGGAGTTCGTGAAGATCGTAAACCGCTGTGTCCACGCTCTCGACGAAGCTGCAGCAGAGATAAGGAACTTCAAGAGGCCCGAGAAGCTCCATGAGCTCCTCGTGAAGGTAAACGACATCGAGATAGAGTCCGACAACATCTACACTGACGTCATCTACAATCTCTTCGGCTCCGATGTCGACGCAAAGCGTCTCTTCGCCGCACGCGAGATCTACGAAGGTCTCGAAGACTGCTGTGACCTCTGCGAGCATGCTGCCGACGTCATCGAGCAGGTTATCATAAAGAACACCTGATTCAATACTGTAGTCCAACGGTGAGAAAGACTATATAATACAGTGCTATGGTCGTACTGATTGCAGATTTGAAGAATGGTACTGTTAC
>CAZGNN010000238.1:0-3142 GCA_964527335.1 uncultured Spirochaetaceae bacterium
TTAGTTATCCCAGTCGGGATTTCCGTAGTATATGTGAAGCATCTGCTTCCATTATCCTTCTTTTCCCGTCGGGGAATCACTTTCCGTTGACTTCCTCGGGTTTTCTGTATGTCGGAACGACCTTCCTCATCACGCTTCTCACTTCCTCTGCCGTTCTCTCGTCTTTTACGGCGGCTTCGAGAAGTGTGAGCTTTCCGTTTATCTCATCCTCTGAGAGAGGGTCGTCCTTCTCGATGAAGATGAGGTTGTTATCCGTCTTTGTCAGCGTCTCGCTCCTGATGAGAAGCTCCTCGTAGAGCTTCTCTCCGGGCCTCAGGCCGGTTTCGACTATTTTTATTCCCTGGGCCCCGCTGAGCTTTATCATGTTCTCTGCAAGGTCCATTATCTTCACGGGCTGCCCCATGTCGAGGACGAAGAGCTCGCCGTTATGGGCCATGGCTCCGCTCTCGAGTACAAGTGAAGCGGCCTCGGGTATCGTCATGAAGTATCTTGTGATTCTCCTGTCCGTCACGGTCACAGGCCCTCCGGCCTCTATCTGCCTCTTGAAGAGAGGGATGACGGAGCCCGCAGACCCAAGGACATTACCGAAGCGTGTGCAGGAATATACTGCCTTTCCGCTCTGAGCACGGGAGAGCACCATCATCTCGCACATCCTCTTCGTCGCTCCCATGACGTTCGTCGGGTTCACGGCCTTGTCTGTCGACACCATCATGAATCTCTTCGCGCCGTATTCCTCCGTGAGGTCAAGAAGATTTCTGCAGCCGAAGATGTTGTTCTCTATTGCTTCCTGCGGGTTATCCTCCATGAGGGGAACATGCTTGTGTGCCGCCGCATTTATTATGATATCCGGATGGTACTTGAGAAATACCCTCCTCAATGCTTCCCTGTTCGTGATGGAGCATATCTCGACATGGAAATCGAGGGATGAGCCGTACTTCATCTTCAGTTCCATCTGAAGGTCGTAGGCACTGTTTTCGTAGATATCGAGGACGATGAGAGTCTTCGGGGAATAGGAAGCTATCTGACGCGAGAGTTCGCTTCCTATGCTTCCGCCGCCTCCCGTGATGAGTACGGTCTTGTCCCTGTAGTAGGCCTTCGTGGCCTCATTCTCGAGGATGACGGGCTTACGGAAGAGAAGGTCCTCTATCTGGACTTCCCTCAGCCTCTTCTTTCCTCCCGTAAGAGAGACATTGTCAAGGACATCGTAGGTCCTGACCCTGAGTCCCGCTGACGAGTAGCGCTCGTAGACTTCCTTGAGCCTCTCCTGTCCGAGCTCTCTTACCGCTATGATGACTTCCTTCACGGAGTAGTCCGTGACAAGCGTCTCCGGCGTAGCATCCTCCCACGATATTACCTTCGCCGATCCGAGATATCGGCCGCACTTGTTCCTGTCGTCATCGATGAAGAGCACGACCTCGTACGGGAACTGCCTGTTGACCCTGATGTCGTCATAGAGCGTCGCCCCGAGGTCTCCGGCGCCGAAGACTGCGACCTTCGTTCCCCTTGCCTCGACTTCCCTGTTGTTCTTTATTCCCGAGAAGATTCTCAATATGACGGCAAGGACACGGCCGCGGAAGTTATCGGGAGAAGCACACTTGTAGCAGTAGCGGTACATCATCCTGATACAGAGAGAGGCAAGCAGGTTCAGCGTGAAGAGCGCCACTTTCTTCGCAAACGTTATCTGGACAACGGGAAGAAGGCTGACAAGGACATAGTAGATGCAGAAGGCAACGGCATCCGAAACCATGAGCTTGATGTATGTCTGAACTCCTCCGTAGCGGAGTATGTCGCGGTAGACACCGAGTGCGTAACGCATCCCGATTACCGTGATCATTGCAAAGAGCCCGTGCTCCACCACGTCCTTCATCCCGAGTGCGTCATTGCCCTTGTAGATGATGAGCATGAATATTTCGACCAGGATGATGATTACGGCATCATAGAGGACAAGAATTTTCCTTGTATAACCTTTCCGTGTTTTGTTCATTCTCTCAGTCTTGTCTGCGCCCCGGCGCATTTCCTCTTCTCGTGTTGTCTCTTTCCCTCTTATCCGGGAATCTTCTCCGTGATACCTCTCTCTTTCCCTGTGTGCCTCTCGTCAGGGCTCTCCGGCCCCGACTGCCCCTTCGGGCTGTACCTTCCCCTTTCCCCACTAGAGGAGGGGACAGGGAAAAAATCATGTGGCACCTTTCTTCTTCATTACCCACTAAAGCAGGCTGAATGTTCAGAGAAGGCTTCTATGAAGGAGTACATTACCTGTATTGATAATCCCCCCCCCCACTCTCTGTCTTCAAAGAGATATCACAGCGGGGATGTGTTTGAATCCCCACACGAGTATCTATTATCCACTATTTGACCGGTGTTTTCAAACCATATTTTTGACATTTGCCGGTTTTCTTTAAGAAGAAACAGCCAACTTGTTTCTTTTCAACAAAATAGTTTCTGCAAAACAGCCGTTACTTATTTTTTTACCCAATCATTGGAATCCGTTGGAAAACGGATGGAAATCGTCACTATCCGTTCGTTTCCGCCCTCCCCCGCAGAACATGCCACACGACCTGCAGTTTTTCCTTCCCGGTCTTTCCGTCTCTGGCGGTCAGCATGCCTTGTCTTACCTTCACGGTCTTCGTGTCTTCTTCAGTCGGCTCTGCCTTATTTCTTCTCTGTCTTCCCTGCCCTCTTCCCCGGCGCCATCGTGCAGACGGGCGCAGAAATCTTCTCTGCCTCCTTCTCCTCGTCTCCGGATTATCACATCTTCCCGATGATGACAGCAGGCAATTCCCTTTCTTCTCTGCCTTTTTCTATGCTCTCTCCTCTCCAGATAAGCTTTTCCCCGTACTCTTTCTCTCTCCTTTTCTCCGGCTCTAAATTCCTTTTCTCCTATACACAGCTCAGGATTTCCTCTATTTCCTCCGTCTTCTCAGATATTTCCTCATCTCTTTCTTCCGTCGTCTCTGTCTGCTGCTCCATTCAATCACTCTTACTCTTTTCTCTTTCCTTCTCTCCATTTTCACAGACAGAGCTTCTATCCGCCGTTATCTGAGTTACTCTGCTTTCTTCTTCTCTCTTCCGTTTCTATTCTTACTTCCGACAGCATTCCAAGGCATTCTTATCTGCTGGAATCATTCACGGACTTTCTGTTTCC
>CAZGNN010000239.1:0-3106 GCA_964527335.1 uncultured Spirochaetaceae bacterium
GGGTGCCGTTATAAAATCGGTGTTATTTGACTTCGATAACACAACCTGCAGCTTCAAGCTTCTCCTTGAGAGATGCAGCTTCTTCCTTGCTGACAGCTTCCTTGATAACGCCGCCGTTCTCGCAGAGTTCCTTAGCTTCCTTGAGGCCGAGACCTGTGACAGCACGGACTTCCTTGATGCATGCAATCTTCTTTGCAGCGTCGACACTCTTGAGAGTGACGTTGAATTCTGTCTGCTCTTCAGCAGCTTCAGCAGCACCTGCAGCAGCAGGACCAGCAACAGCAGCAGCTGCTGCAACAACACCGAACTTCTCTTCCATCATCTTGATGAGATCAGAGATTTCCATAACGCTCATAGCTGCGATGGATTCGAGGATTTCTTCTTTTGTAGCCATATTATCTTCTCCTTGTTATTTTGACGGTCTAGCAGGTTACTTGAAGACTAGGACCGTATGTTTTTAATTTTCGGCAGGAACTCCACCCTTGCTCTCGACATATGCGAGGAGTGTAGCGGCGAGTTTCTGTACAGGTGCCTTCATCGTTCCCATCAAGGATGCGATGAGTTCCAGCTTCGTCGGAAGCTTGGAGATTGCTTCAATCTGCTCTGCAGAGAGTACTTCACCGTTGAGGAGAGCACCCTTTACCTGGACGTTGACGCCGTCCTTGTTAGCAGCGAAGAGTACCTTTGCGACTACGTTTGCAGTGTCACCCTTGACGAGTGCGACAGCTGTAGGTCCGACCATCTGATCCTCAGCACCCGACTTCTCGAGGTTCTGGAGGGCGATCTTCGCATAGCGGTTCTTCACGACCCTGTATGCTGCCTCGTCCTTTCTCAGGTCCTTTCTGATCTGTGTGATCTGGTCGACAGTCATACCTCTGTAATCTGTGAAGATGTATCCATCGTAACCTGCAAACTCTTCACGGAGTGCAGCAACGGCATCTTCCTTGGCTTTGTTGACATGAGCCTTGTATTCTTCCATTTTGTCCTCCATTATGCGTTAGCAGCGTCAACTGCATCCTTGACTTCAACGTGGACGCCGGGGCCCATTGTTGAAGAAAGAGCGATGGAAACCACATAGTCACCCTTTGCGTCACTCGGCTTCTTTCTCATGATTTCATCGAGAACTGCCGCTGCGTTTTCAGCGATCTGTGCACCTTCCATGTTTACCTTACCTACAGCAAGGTGAACAACACCTGTCTTGTCAGAGCGGAACTCGACACGACCCTTGCTGAGCTCTGCGAGAGCGCTCTTGAGGTCGTTCGTGACGGTCTGTGTCTTCGGGTTAGGCATGAGGCCTCTTCGACCGAGGATAGGACCGAGCTTACCGACTTCCTTCATCATGTCCGGAGTAGCAACTGCAACGTCGAAATCCATCCAGCCGCCCTTGATCTTGTCGATGAGGTCGCTGTCGCCGACATATGCTGCGCCTGCTGCTCTTGCCTCTTCAGCCTTGTCACCCTTTGCGAAGACGAGAACCTTCTTCTGTGCAGAGAACTGGTTAGGAAGAACAACGGTGTCTCTGACTGACTGGCTCTTCTTGAGGGTGAGCTTGACAGAGAGCTCTACAGTCTCGTTGAACTTTGCGTACGAGCAGCTCTTTACGATTGCCGCTGCGTCTGCGAAGCTGTAGGTCTTGGTTCTGTCAACCTTCTTCACTGCTTCCTGATATTTCTTGCCTCTCTTCATCTTACTTCTCCACTTCAACGCCCATTGAGCGAGCTGTACCAGCTATGATCTTCTTTGCTGCGTCGATGTCGTATGCATTGAGATCTTCAAGCTTTGTCTTGGCGATTTCAGTAAGCTGGGCATCTGTAAGCTTGCCGACCTTTGTCTTGTTCGGTGTGCCGCTTGCAGTCTGAAGGCCGAGAGCCTTCTTGATGAGAACAGCTGCTGGAGGAGTCTTCAGGATAAAAGTGAAACTCTTATCCGAGTAGACAGTGATGATAACAGGGATGATGAGTCCAGCTTCAAAACCTTTGGTCTTGTCGTTAAACTGCTGGACAAACTGAGGTGCGCTGACACCGTGCGGGCCGAGAGCAGGACCTACTGGAGGTGCTGGTGTAGCCTTCTGGGCAGGGCACTGAAGCTTGATTACTGCGGTAACCTTCTTCTTTGCCATTTTCTTCTCCTTACGCCGGAACCTGGTCTGAGTTGACCGATATGCGGGGTTCCGCGCTGGTTATAACGCTCTTCAACGAAGAGCTCCCACCCTGTATACCGAAGCATAGAGGGGAGATTACATAGATAAAAATAAAAAACCGAAAGGTTATCCTGCGATAACCTTTTCAACCTGATTGAAATCGACTTCGACAGGTGTCGAGCGGCCGAAGATCTGGACAGAAAGTCTGAGCCTTCCCTTCTGGACATCGATTTCGTCTATATTGCCGTGGAATGACGAGAACGGACCCGCCGTGATGAGAACTTCCTCTCCGACGGAGAAATCCTGCTTCGGTCTAAAGCTCTTCTCCTCGGGAAGCTCACCGGTCATGACAAGTATTCTCTTGTGTTCTGCGGCTGAAAGCGGCTTGGGCGGTACCTTGCCGTTGGGGTCCCCTGTCAGGAAGCCGGAGACTCCGTTTATTCCCACGATTTTCGATACGATGGAATGCCAGCCTGTTTCCGGAAGCTGGAGTTCGACGAGAAGGTAGCCGGGAAGAATCTTTCTGTCCTCGATCTTCACCTCTCCGTCCTTGTCAGAGCGGACTCTCACCCTTTCCATCGGGATGCTGACTCCCGTGACGTAAGCCCTGAACTCCGGATCGATGGTCATGTACTTGTTGATGATCTTCTCGATCTTCTGCTCGTAGCCTGAATATGTCTGGATTACGTACCAACCCTTTTCCATCGTATGTTCCCGTATTTATTAGAAAATAAGATCCATCAGCTGACCGATGCCGATATCGACAAGGCCAAGAACAATTGCAAAGACAATAGTTGAGATGATGACAACCCATGTGTAGTGGACAACTTCATCCTTCTTCGGCCATGAGACCTTCTTGAGTTCACCCCAGCTTTCCTTGAAATATTTAGCAATCTTCATATTCTCTCCATTTCCTCGAAGTGCCAGCAGGCCAGGAGGGATTCGAACCCCCAACACCCGGTTTTG
>CAZGNN010000240.1:0-3106 GCA_964527335.1 uncultured Spirochaetaceae bacterium
CTTTGATGCTTATTCGATTACGATTGCGTAGATGTAGATTCCGCTCTTTGCAGATCCGATTGTGTAGACTCCGTCCTTTTCAATCGTGAACGTTCCCATTCCCGCTGTCATGTCGGCTGTTGCAGGAGGAGCCGGCATTGTCTGGATAGGAGTAGCATCCGTCGGTGTGAAGAGATTGAGAACTCTCTCGTCAGTCTTGCTTGAGGAGTTGAGATAGACTGTGACAGTCTCGCCTTTCTTCGCTTCGAAAGTAATGGAGTTCTGATCCTTCTTTCCTGCTCCGTTGAGCTTGATGCGGATGTTGAAGATTTCTCCGTCGGGAGCTGTCCTTTCGTCCATTTCCTGGATTTCGATTGCCTTGCTTTCGCTGCCGTTGATAGTGAAACCGTCAATCGTGACAGGAGATGTGTACTTTGCCGTGTCGAGATCGTTTGCGGAAATCGAAGCTTCGGCTGCGAGAAGCGAAGCTATGAGGAGAACAACTGTTAATGTGATAATTCTTTTCATCGGTTAATAACCCTTCCTTTTTTCCTTTATTCATATGGTAAGGCACTTACGGGTAATAGGGAAAACTATTTTTGAACAAAACAGTTTTGCGTTATAATGAAAACGAGGTGAATCATGAACGAAGTGATGAAAACCATCGTGGAAAGAAGAAGCATACGCTGTTTCTCCCAGAAATGTGTCGAGAGGGAGAAGATAGACGAAATCGTCAGGGCCGGTCAGTACGCGCCGTCCGGCATGAACCGGCAGGAGAGAATCTTCATTGTCGTGAGCGACAGGAAGAAGAGAGATGAACTCTCCCGAATCAACGCATCCGTCATGCTCTCGTCATCCGACCCCTTCTACGGCGCTCCCGTCGTCATCATCGTCGCGGCAAGAAAGGGTTCATTCACAGGACTCTATGACGCTTCAGCGTCCATCGAGAACATGCTGCTTGCGGCCACCTCCCTTTCTCTCGGCTCGTGCTGGGTCTTCAGGGCGAAGGAAGAACTCGAGTCCGAATGGGGGAAGAAACTCCTGAAGGAACTCGGAATAAATGACGAGTACGTCGGAGTCGGCAACGTTGCAATCGGCTACTATGACGAAAGCAGGAAGCCTCAGCCTTCAGCGAGAAAGGAGAACTGCGTCTTCTTCATCTAGAGGATGAGAGGGTATCCCTTACCATGAGAGCGGTGCCCGCTATCATGATGAGGAGGGCGATGAGATACTTTGTACTCACGCTCTCGTGGAGGATGAAGAACGAGAGAAGGGAGCCGATGAACGGATTCACCGCATAGAATGAACTTGTCCTGCTGGCTCCTATCGTACTCTGTGCCCTTATGTAGAGAAATATGCTGAGACCGTAGGCGACAGTCCCGAGAAGAAGAACATAAAGCATGTACTTAACCTCCGGGAAACTCTCTCCGGTTATGATGGCAACGGTTACGGACCCCAGTCCCGAGAATATTCCCTTGATGAAGACGATTTCGTAGGTGTCCTTTCCAGATATCATCCTCGTGCAGTTGTTCTCGAGGCCCCAGCAGCACGTTGCCGCGAGAACAAGAAGAAGTGACGGCGAGAGAGACATGCTGCCGTCGAACGAGAGGGTGAGCACCACTGTCGAAAGTGATATGAGTGCTATCGCACCCCAGCCGCGGCGTGTTATCTTCTCTCGGAAGAAGAGTGCCGCAATCAGGGATGTCGCGACTATCTCGAAGTTGTTGACGAGGGTTGCAAGGGATGCCGAACTCTGTCTGAGTCCGAGCATCAGAAGAACGGGTGCCGCAGCGTCGAGTACAACCATGCCGATGACATACGGCATGTCCGAAGAGGAGAGCTTCGTTCTTGTCTTTTTCCTGGCCCCGAAGAGTGACAGAAGTCCTATCGAAAGCCCCGCTCCGAGATAGAGAAAACCTGCCATCATGCATTCCTGGACCTCTCGGAGCAGAATCTTCGAAAGCGGTATGTTTATCGAATAGCAGACTGCCGCCATCAGTGCCAGGACTATTGCCGTTGCTTCTTTTCCTTTCATGCTTCTGATTATAGTCCAACCGGAAAGCTAAAATCCAATCCTATTTCATATTCCCGTACGGTAACACAGTGGCTGAAACACCTCTTTCCAGACAGGGAATTTTCCCGTACGGGAATATCTGTCCCTATAAGTCCGTGCAATTCGGGACAGAACGGAATTTCCATTGAAAGATTTTCTTGTATCATGTATATTTCTTTTCTTTCAAAGGAGTTGAACATGATACTCGATGTGTACCTCAGAGACAGGTTTACAGGTGTCCTCGAATCTGAACGGGAGGGAATATCATTCACGTATGATGGTAATGCGGAATATCCCCTGTCTCCTCTTCTTCCATTCAGGAAGGAGAAGTGGAAGGAGAGAGACATTCTTCCGTTCTTTTCGAATCTCCTTCCCGACGAATGGGAGAGAGAACTTCTTGCTTCGTGTCTTTCAATCCGTCCGACACAGACTCTGCCGTTCCTCTCTGCTGCCGGATACGATACTCCCGGTGCCGTCTCTGTCCTTCCTCACGGGGAGACTTTTGAAAAAGGAATGAGAGAAATAACGGAAGAGGAGATAGAGAAGAAGATTGAAATGTGTGAGAGCGAGAGTTTTCTCTTCTGGGGAGGAAAGATACGTGTCACGATCAGCGGGGCGCAGAGCAAGATGTGCTTTATAAGGAAAAACGGCAGATGGTATCTTCCGGAAGGGAACTCTCCGACATCTGTCATAGTGAAGCCGCACAGTCTCTATGCCGAGAACGAGGTGCTTGTAACCTCCCTTGCATTTCTCTGCCACTTCAGCGTACCTGAAGTAGAACTAAGGAAATTCGGTGATCATAAGGCCGTTGTGTCGAAGCGTTATGACAGAAGAGACGGACAGAGACTCCATCAGCTCGATATGTGCCAGCTCTGCTCTGTTCTTCCCTCCAACAAGTACGAGACTGACGGCGGCCCGGGAGTGAAGAGTGTAATATCTGCAATAAGAAAGTATTCCTCATCTCCGGATGAAGATGTGCGGGAGTTCTGCCGCATGCTTGTGTTCAACACACTTGTCGGAAACTGTGATGCCCATGCGAAGAACTTCTCTCTTCTCTATAATGAAGATATGTCC
>CAZGNN010000241.1:0-3091 GCA_964527335.1 uncultured Spirochaetaceae bacterium
GATGGACGGAAAAATCTTTGTAAAGGCCATCAATGACACAAATAAGGGTAAATGGACGAGAATAACGGTAAGGGAGATCTCCTTCAGCGGAGACGTTAAAGCGGAAAGGGAATACCGCCGCCTGATTCCCTCTGGATGTGTCATTTCCCTTGAAGAGATCTCAGCTGAGAAACCGGATGAATTCGTCTCTGTAGAACTCGTTTCCGGAGGAAGAAAGGAAGAGAGGTTCCTCTTCTTCAATAAGCCGAACGAGGAGCAAATCGAAAGAAGCGGACTTGAACTGAAGAAGATAGAGAAGAATGGCGGAAGATTCGTCCTCACGCTCTCGTCTGAGAGGCCCGCATTCTTCGTCCTTCTCGATACGAAGACCATATCAGGTCACTTCAGCGACAGCTACATCTTCCTTCTTCCGGGAGAAGACAGAACGGTAACTTTCACTCCTGAAGAAAAAGGCCTTCTTCCGGACGAACTGGAAAAAGACCTTGTACTCTGGGATGTTTCGAGGGTCCTCTCCTAATCCCACTCGAGAGGAGAACAGACAAGATTGAGACGGAAGCAGAGGTCGTAGAGGGCTTTCCTCCTGCTCTTCATTTCCTCCCAGTTCTTCTCGTCTCCTCTCCAGAGGTTCTCCGCGAGAATGAAGGCCCGCGGGAAGAGCATCATCTCAGCTTCCCTTCCGCTCTCTATCTTCTCGCACCACAGGTTGCACTGTGCGCCGAGAACAAGCCCTCTCTTCTCCTCGTCGAGCTCCTTCATCGATATGTCGAGATCGAAGATATCACGCGGAGTACAGACTGAAAGGTTTCCCTTCTCCCAGTCGTCACGGGACGGGTAGCGGTCAAGGTAACATCCTTTGTTCTCAGGACAGAGAATGACCTCATGCCCCATTGCTGTGGCCTTTCTCGCGCCTTCGAGGCCGCGCCAGGACATCACGACGACACTTCTGTCGACTCCTCGAGCATCCACGACTTCGTCCCAGCCTATCGCTCTCCTGCCGTATTTTCGGACAATCGAGGACACCTTTGTCGTGAACCAGCCCTGGAGGTCATCGACATTGTCTATGCCTTCCCTTTTCATGAGGGCAAGGCAGTCCTCATTCTGTGCCCACTGCACATGCGGACACTCGTCTCCCCCGATATGAATATATTCTCCGTGAAAAACGGATGCGAGGGTTCCGAACGCCCTGTCAAGAAAGGTCCAGAGAGCGGGAGATGCGGGATTCATGACATTCTCGAACACCCCGTAATTGCTCTGTACGGGAATCTCCTTCCCCGTGCATCCCATCTCCGGGTATGCCGCAACGAGGGCCTCCGCATGTCCCGGTGTCTCGATTTCAGGTATGACCGTTATTCCGAGAGATGTGCAGTAGCTCTCGATTTCCCTTAAATCGTCAAGTGTATAGAAGCCGCCCGAGATATGATTGTTGTCGTCGTTTTCATATCTGAAGCGCTTTGACGAGACGGTTTCGAGCCTGGGGTACCCTTCGACGGGGAATCGCCAGCCCTGGTCGTCCGTAAGATGGAAATGGAAATAGTTGAAGCCTGTGAGGGCAAAGGCCCTTATTATTCTCTCAAGCTCCTTCACGGAGAAGAAGTACCTGACACAGTCGATATGAAATCCCCTGTATTTCACGGCAGGAGAACAGAACTCGAATGAACAGACGGGAAGCTTACCCTCAAAGAGAAGGGAGAGCATCTCGACGTAGTTCAATCCCTGTCTCACTTCCTCGTCCCCCATACCGTGGACGATGATTTCTCCCTGGATTATCGAGACGCTGTTGACGGATGCGCCGCTTATTCTCGTTATCTTCTCCGGCTTTTCGATCAGTCTTTCAGCCGTGACGCCTTTACTCTTGACAGATGGAACAAGGAGTTTGTCGATGGAGTACATGAATACCTCTCTCTTTTTTAGTATTAAGGGCAGGCCGAACGACCTGCCCCCGGGAATAACAGTAACTTATATTACTTTCCGATATAAGCTTTCCATGCAGCGTTGACTGTAGCAGCTGCTTCACTGACTGTTGTGTTTCCGAGACCGATCTCGGCAAGAACAGTGTTGATGACTTCGTAGACGGAAGGATCGAGGACGCCGTCGATAACCGGTGTAGCGACTTCGATTCTGTTGTACCAGTCAGCTCTCTTTGCAACGAGCGGCTCGAGGTTGTTCTCTTCACAGACCTTGGCAACGTCGATGGTTGTGAGTGACGGGAATGCAGCACCTGTTGTAAGTCTCCATGTCTGGGCATATTCGCCTTCGAGGAACTTGATGAGTTCCCATGCGGCAGCTTCCTCAGCAGAGCCTGCGGGGATGTCAGCTGACATAGCCCAGCCTGTTCCTACGACAGAAGAGTTGGATTCATGTACGACTTCGCCGTCGAGGGATGGGAAGTTGATCAGCTCGATATCTGTTTCCTGAGCTTCAGGAGAGAAGAGAGCCTGGCCTGTCGTGACATCTGTCTGGAAGGAAGCACAAGCCCAGTCGCCGTCGATGTAGAATGCACTCTTGCCGTTTGCAAAGTCGCCTCTTCCCGAGCCGTAGGATACGGAGAGAGTATTCCTGTTGATGATGCCGTCCTTGTAGAGGTTGTCCAGAACCGTGAGAGCAGAGATGAACCAGTCATCTTCGAAGTCGATTTCGCCTCTCTCGAGTCTTGTGTTCCAGTCAGCTCCGCCGAATCTTCCGCAGAGGAGAGAGAAGAGACATGACTGCATTACCCAGCCGTCCTTGCAGTCCATCTTGATGACTTCGATTCCCTTTGCGTTGAGAACAGGAACCATTGCCTTGAGGTCATCATATGTCTTCGGCATCTCGAGTCCGTTCTCTCTGAGAACCTTTGTGTTGACGAACATCATGGATGTAGCCGTGATGCCGTTCGGGAGTTCTCCGAGGTAGCCTGCAAGCTGCGGAGCGATTGCGACTGCCGAATAGTCATCAAGAAGTCCGTCCTTTTCGAGGAATGGTGTAAGATCCTTGATAAGGCCTTCTGTGTGCAGAGTTGAGCTTCTTCCGCTCGGCCATGCATACATTACGTCAGGGAGATTGCCCTGTGCAGCATAAGCTTCTACCTTCTGATGGAAGGGTTCGTTGAAGA
>CAZGNN010000242.1:0-3087 GCA_964527335.1 uncultured Spirochaetaceae bacterium
CTCTTGCCGCGCTTTGCTGTCTTCTTCTCTTTTACGGAGCATTTCGGATTACGCGAGGAGCCTCTTCTGTGGCCTCTCGCTTCCTCCATCTCGCGCTCCCACTCGAGGTATGCTTCCTCATCCCTGTTGAACGATCTGCCTCTTCTTTCGTCCCTGTCGTAGTAGCGGCCGCCTTCCGCTTCTCTTGAGAGGGAAGTCTCGGCGTTGGAGGATTTCTTACGGGATTTCCTTTCCTTCTTCTCTGGGGAGTCCCTGTATTCATTCTTCTTTCCGGTGGAGGGATGTTTATCTGGATTCTTTTCGTCTGACTCATTCCGGTCGGAATGAGCGTATGAGACTGGATCTTTTTCTTTTCTTTCGCTTCGCGGGGCCTTTGCCTTCGTTATGATTGTGCGGCCGTCGTACTTCTTGTTCCTGAATACCTCGAGGATGTGCTCTGCCGTGTCGTAGGGGGCATTGACGAATGAATATTCGTCCATGACGGAAATATCCCTCAGGTCCCTGTCCCTGACGCCTGTCTGTTCGTAGATTATATCCACGAGCTCCTTCTTCGTGAGGCCGTCGTTCCTGCCGCGTGCTATGAAGAGACGTGTGACGCCGCCTTCGTCCATGCTCGGAGTCTTTATCCTGTCGTAGGGGCGTTCCCTGTCCTTTCTGTCCTTCGTCTTCCTTGCACTTTCCTTCGGCTTCTTCCTCTCCTGGATATCCTTATACTGGCTGACATCAAGACAGTTGTGGTAGAAGTGATAGAGGAGAGAAGAGAGCACATCTGTGCTGTCTTTGTCTTTGAGGAGTTTTTCGGCTACTTCCCTGTAGTCGCCGTTTGCCGTTTCCTTTATCGCTTCCTCGAGTTCTTCGGTTATTATCTCCTTCTTCCTCTCGACGACTTCCTGGGGGGAGGGTATCTCCTCCTTTCTTATCTCGGCCTTGCTTGCCTTGCGGATGGAGGAGAAGCGCCGTGCTTCTTTCGGTGTAATGAAGGTTATTGCCGTTCCTTCCTTTCCCGCTCTTCCCGTTCTTCCGACCCTGTGGATGTAGATTTCGGCATCGTGGGGGAGTGAGTAGTTGATCACGTGGCTCAGGTCCTGGATATCGAGTCCTCTCGCGGCAACGTCAGTTGCGACGAGGATGCGGATTGTCTTCTCCTTCATTTTTCTGAGGATTATCTCGCGCTCTCTCTGACTCAGGTCTCCGTGGAGTGCCTCAGCTTCATACCCTCTTGCCTGGAGTGTGTGTCCCACTTCGTCGCACTGGTTCTTCGTGCGGCAGAAGATGACGCCGTAGAAATCGCTGTTGCGGTCGATTATCCTCGTGAGGGCCTCCATTTTGTCCTCTTCCCTTACTTCGTAGTAGATCTGGTCGGCATTCTTAGTTGCCTCCTCCCTCTTCTGTGTTCTCACGGTCTGGGGATTTTTCATGAAGGAGGATGCGAGGTTCTGTATCTGGGGAGGAACGGTTGCAGAGAACATGAGCATTCTCCTGTTCTCCGGAACGTTCTTCAGTACTTCCTCTATATCTTCGATGAAGCCCATGTCGAGCATCTCGTCGGCTTCGTCGAGTACCATGAACGTGAGGGAGGAGAGTACAAGCGTCCCTCTCTTTATATGGTCAAGTATTCTTCCCGGTGTTCCGACGACTATCTGAACACCTTTCTTCAGCTTCCTTATCTGGGTCTCCATGCTGGCACCGCCGTAGATGGGGGTGCACTCGAGCTTTCCCTCTCCGTTGAGGGAGTTGATCTCCTCCGCAACCTGCAGGGCAAGCTCTCTTGTCGGCGTGAGAATCAGCGCCTGCACGGCTCTGCTCTCTTCGTCTACCGTCTCGAGGATGGGGAGGGCGAATGCCGCCGTCTTTCCCGTTCCCGTCTCGGCCTGGCCGATGACCTCGGTTCCCTCCTCCAGGAGCAGGGGGATACAGAGAGATTGTATCTCGGTCGGCTCCTCGAAGCCTTTTCTTTCTATTGCCTTAAGTGTCTTTTCCGACAGTCCCAGATCTCTGAAGGATCTTTTTGTAATTTCTTCGCTCATATTATTCCAGGGAAAAGAGTCTATCAGAAAGAAGGAGTGTGGTCTATCGTCAGACTTCGATGCAGCCGAAGCTTTCCTCAATAGTGAATGAGGAGATTCTTCCCTCGAAGAGCCCGTACTTGAGTGTTCTGTTCTGTCTGAAGGGGCCTGACTTCTCCTTTATGACACGGAATACCCTGAATGAAATATCTGTATCTCCGTCGTCGGTGAACCTGTATTCATTCTCGTTCACTTTCTCCATTCTCACGCCGCTGCGGACCGTGAGCGTGTTGTTCTCCTCTAAAAGGCACTTCTTCTCCTCAACCGATAGCGTGAAGGAGAAGGGGCCGCGGGAACTTCTTCCGTAGCAGTACGACGAGTACGAATTGCGTTTCAGGGGGAAGGATGTTGTCTTCCAGACTCTGCGTGCTGAAAGGTCCTCTTCGTTTATGGCCTTCTTCTCTTCCCCGATTGTCACGCTTCCCCTGACAGTGGGGGCAGAGGAGGAGTGAATCGCTTCCGTGAAGCGGTTCTTCGTATAGATCTGGTTGAATGACGAGAGAGACGGGTCGAGGGTGAACTCCATATATGTCTTGAGTCCCTTCACACCCGACGGAAGTACGAACTCGGGGAGAGCGGAGATTATCCTGTAGGTGTTGTCCTTCGCGATTACGGATGCCGTGAAGCCGCCTCCCGTGAACGTTATTCCTTCGTCATCTCCGGGGAGGGGAGCGAACGTTGACTTTATGCGGAAGCGCAGTGTCCTGCTTCTTATCTCGGCTGTGGTGTGAGAAGAGAAGTCGACAGCTCTCACGATGCATCTCGAGTTGACACCCCTGCGTTCGAAGTCGTAGATGAGCGCAGTCTTCTTCCGGTGATTTATCACCGTGAAGATCTCTTCATTCGCCCAGAGCTTCGTGCTCTTCAGATGCTTCAGTATAACCGGGGATGTGTCGACGACATTGCTCATGGCTGAAGTTTAATTCACTCGGGCCCTCAAAGGCAATAAAAATGGGTACAGTCACTGGTACTGTACCCGGTATTGCGTCTAACTTTGTCAGTTCGATGACGATGATGAAAG
>CAZGNN010000243.1:0-3052 GCA_964527335.1 uncultured Spirochaetaceae bacterium
TTGAGCAGACTGCACGGAATCATGAGTAATGGAAAATCACGGTGCCTTCCGTAATCCGGGATGGTGCCGTTTTCCTTTGGCGGAAAAAAGCAAAGAAAACATGAAAAGAGCTTGATTCTTTCTAAATGATATATTACATTTATATCAGAACAAGGAAGGAGTCATCAAATCTCCTTTCAAAATGCTCCTCATCAGGAGCTTATCCATAGAGAGCATGTGAGGGACAGGCCCGGTGACCATGCAGCAACCTGCCCAGGGGCAAGGTGCTAAAACCTGAACGATGGGTGGTTAAAGAGAAAGACTATCTGTAAAGAGAAGAGAAGGGAAAAGGATTTTCCTCTTCTCGTCTGCAGGCTTACGACAGGAGAGACTGTCTCTCTTTGTGGTCATTGCTGATTCCGGGATTATCTGAAAAGGAGAAAAAGAAAATGAAGAAGTGGGAAGAAATCAGGAGAGAAGAGGAATTGGGAGAAGTATGTGGAGCTTATACTGGGCAATATCCCGTACCGGGGGAAGATGTTCACACTTCTTGAGGAGGCACCGTCCTTTCTCCGCGGCTGTGTCAGCTCTGAAACAAGATACCCAGAGACTCCTGTCTTCCATATCTCCATCGATGTCGGAGGACCGAACATGCGTACTGCCGTCGAGCTTGTCGATGATGTTGTGGAGAGACTGCTAACAAGTGCGAACTCCGATCAGCTCTCGTTCCACGAGTATGCGGCATCACTCGTTGACGAACGGCCGACGGAGAGAGCTGTCATAGCAGAGAGAGGGGATCTCTCTCTGATAGAGAAAACAGGACTAGCAGAGGAAAGTGTCAGTGATGACATCCTGAAGGACTATCCTGTAATCGACATTAGAGCGAGCTACGCCTCGTTTGTATGAGACAGGGGGAGTGTAAGAATGAAAGGTCATATACCACGCCTCAGAGAAGAGGGGATACTGAGAGATTTTCTCTCGGGAGGAACGAAGTACCGTCTCTGCTGGATAACAGGAGAAAAGGGATCGGGAAAGACGGAAATGGTGAAGAGTGTTGCCGGAGAGCGTGATGACACTCTGTACTATGCCATTCAGAAGTGGGATGAAGAGGAAAAGGCTCTCATCCGAGAGAAGGCGAAGGAGTACAGATACATCATCCTCGACAACGCGGACTCACTCTTCTCAAACGGGAGAGTAAGCTGGCTCAAGGACTATGTGATATCCTTCAAGGCGATGGGCTGTACGCTCATACTCGTGACGGATGCTCCGGTAATACCGAGGACATTCGCCGACGGCGTATTCCTCGGCTCCGACGCATTCCTCCGTATACACGTGAGGGGAATAAGCGAAGGCGAGAGCCGGGTGCTCTTTCCGTCCTACGACTACATTGACGGCACTCTCCTCAGTGCTGTCACCGGAGGACGGGTGTATCTCTACGGAATGCTGGACAGGGAGATGAGCTTCAGGGATAACATGAAGAGGCTCTACGAAAAGCGCAGCACACTCCATTCGTACTTCCGCGACGAAGTGGAGAAGAATGCAGAGGAGTATTCATACATACTCGGAAACACACACTTCTACCGCTCTCCCGATACGGCCTTCATCTTCTATCTCTGGTACTTTTATCCCGTGAAGGAGGGAGTGAGGAAGTACAGGGATGCAGATGACTTCTGGGAGAGCAACAGAGAGGATATCTACTCATCGTTCCTCGCCCTCGCGGAGACGGGCGGTCTCTGGACAGTATCATCAGACGGAAGAAGAGCCGTCCTGAAGGATAATAACGACGGCACACTCACTGTTTTCGATAACGCCGGAAAGGAGAAATACACAGAGGAGAAACTGAACTTTCTCAAAGCCACTTCGTCATTTCTCGAAGAGACGGGCCTCCCTCTCAGGTACTCTGTCACCTCGTACTACGGCTTCGGGGAAATGGAGAAAGGAGATAACGTGGAACTTGCGGATCTCTCATGGAAGAGAATCCTCGGCAATACAAAAGCCGTGCTCTTCGATGATGTGTGGTATGCCCTCAGGTCTGCCGGATGGACATATGCCTCTTCCGGGACGACGGAGAGGGGTATCACACCATACACATGGGTGAATGACAACGGAGAGGCCGTCCTCCTCTTCAGGAACGGGAAGCTGATTTCCGTCTGAGGCAGCAGAAACAGGAAAGAATTATCCGGTATCAGCAACGGAGATGAGCATACGACGGCGAAGACAGCAGAGCCCGGAATAACAGGGTGAACACAGAAAGGGAATACGGCGTACAGCATAATCGGGATATCGTCCTGTACACAGAAAACAGCAGTTTTCTAACTGTTTTACCAAACAGAAAATAGCAAAGTGCTAAAATCGATGAAAAGAATGTAAAATCTGATTTAAGACATTGCAATATTCCCAGGATATGAGACACTGTAGACATAGGGATTGAGAGAAAGATTGTTCGTACTATGAAGGACATCCGTCTCAACGGATGAAAGGGAAAAATCACAGCACAGATATATTTCTAATCACAACCGCTTCCTTCGGGAAGCACGGCTACCTGTATGTCTGAGGCATATTCTTCAGACTCTCGCTTAAATCAACTTTTTTCCGAGGAGGAAATTGTTGGATAAGAAAATCGAAAAAGAAAACAAAAGGTTAATCAGGACGATGTCCCGGCTGAAATGCTGTCTCAGCCGAGATCAGTTCTTCCTCCGGTCCGATGAATTCGTGACACTTCGCAAGTTACAGCAGATGTGTAAAAGGAATGGTTTGTCTATCGAATCATTCCTTTCTCTTTGCGATTCATTCGGGAAGATTCTCGAAGAGCAGGGAGAAGACACAGGAGATGAGTATCTTCTTGAGGATGTCATCGCGGTCTACGAGATGATCAGGGAAGAGAAGGGCTTCTCGAAGTCTGAGGTAAGAAGATGCATGAAGATGGATCAGGGTAACTTCTATCGTTTCACCAAGAGTCAGAAGACAACTGCCATGGAAAAGATTGAAGCCCTCTGTTCTGCCATCGACACACCCATTACCGAATTCTTCAATCGCCTTAAAAGCTACGTTGAAGAGAAAGGGAAGGATGACG
>CAZGNN010000244.1:0-2997 GCA_964527335.1 uncultured Spirochaetaceae bacterium
ACAGAATGAGCATGCTTGAAACAAAGGCCCTTACAAGGGAATTCGGCGGTATCATCGCAGTCAACAGAGTCGACTTCAAGGTCGAGAAGAACATGATTACAGGTCTCATCGGCCCCAACGGGGCGGGTAAGACCACGCTCTTCAACAACATCACGGGACTCGACACTCCCACAAGCGGAACCGTCACGTTCAACGGAAAGGACATCACCGGGCTTCCGGCCAACAGAATCTGCCGTCTCGGCATTGCCCGCACATTCCAGAACATCAGGCTCTTCAGGGAGCTCAGTGTCATCGACAACGTCATGGTCGGCCGCCACTCCCTCACTGGAAGCGTGAAGAACCGCACCCTCCAGTCCATCATCTCCTACTTCAACGTGGAGAAGGAGGAGAAGGAGGAGTACGAGAAGGCCATGAAGTGGCTTGAGTTCTTCGGCCTCGAGAATCTCAGGAACGAGAACGCCAAGAACCTGCCGTACGGCTACCAGAGAGAGCTCGAGATAGCACGTGCGCTTGCAACAGAGCCCCAGCTTCTCTTCCTCGACGAACCCGCTGCCGGCATGAACCCGCAGGAGACTGACGCCCTGATGACCACGATAAGGAGAATCAGGGACCTCGGAATTACTGTCGTTCTCATCGAGCACGACATGAAGCTCGTCATGAACATCTGTGACAATATCACCGTTCTCAACTACGGTGTGAAGATTGCGCAGGGTACCCCGAGCGAAATCCAGAGCGACAGCCGCGTCATCGAGGCATATCTCGGAAGCGGCGACGACGAAGAGGAGGACGAGGAATGACAGACAGGGAAATTCTCAGAATAGATGACATAAGCGTCAGCTACGGCAACATCAAGGCCCTTCACGGTGTCAGCATGTCGGTAAGAGAGGGCGAGATGGTTGCGCTCATCGGAGCAAACGGCGCCGGAAAGTCAACGCTACTGAAGGCAATCGTGGGACAGGAACCCCTCCAGACGGGCGCCATCTACTATGACGGGGAGCTTCTCTACTCGTCTGAGAAGCACCATCACAACGTCCCGACCTACAACGTCGTGAAGAAGGGCATCGCCCTTGTTCCCGAAGGAAGAAGGGTCTTTGCAGACCTCACCGTCGAGGAGAACCTCGACATGGGTGCCTTCATGCTCAACGATGATTCTCTTGTAAAGAAGAAGAAACAGGAGATGTTCGACTTCTTCCCGATTCTCGGGGAGAGAAGAAAGCAGAAGTCTCGTTCCCTTTCGGGTGGCGAGCAGCAGATGCTTGCTGTCGCGAGGGCCCTCATGATAAGCCCCCGTCTTCTCCTTCTCGACGAACCTGGACTGGGACTGGCACCGCTCATCGTCCAGGATATCTTCAACAAGCTGAAGGTAATCAACAGGGAGGACAAGGTAACGGTATTCGTCGTCGAGCAGAATGCACGACTGGCACTCAAGAGCAGCAACGACGGCTATGTCATGGAGAACGGTGTCGTGGTACTGCACGACGAGGCGAAGGCACTTCTCTCGAACCCGAAGGTAAGAAGTGCGTACCTGGGCGAATAATTGTATTTGCCCTCAGAGCTCACAGAGCTTACAATTGTCAAAGGAGTTTAATCTATGATTATTGAAAGAAGAATGACAAAGAATCCTGTCACATGTTCTCCCGACATGTCCATACAGGATGCTGCAGATCTGATGAAGAAGGAACACGTACACCGTCTTCCTGTCCTCGACAGGAACGGCCGTCTCATCGGGGTCATCTCCGAGAAGGATATCCTGAAGGCTGCACCGAGCCCGGCAAGCACACTCAGTGCGTATGAGACCAACTATCTCCTCTCGAAGCTCACGGTGAAGAAGATCATGTCCCGTAACCCCGTCACCATCACCAAGGACACGACTGTCGAGGATGCGGCAATGCTCATGATTGACCAGGATCTCTCGTGTCTTCCGGTACTCGAGGAGGGAAAGCTTGTGGGAATTGTCAGCAAGTCCGACCTCTTCAAGATGCTTGTCGAGTCATTCGGTGCACGCGTCGACGGAACGACCCTGACGTTCCTTGTACAGGACAGGAAGGGAATACTTGCCGAGATAATGGGAAAAATCAGCGAGAAGCAGCTCGACCTCGTCACATGTTCATGCTTCGAGGGAACCGAAGCGGGAAACAGATTCATCTACATCAAGGTGAGAGGCGTCTCTTCGAGCGAACTTGTCGATATCGTAAAACCATATGCCATCGCAGTGATGGACGTAAAGGAATCAAAATAATGAGAAAGATAACACCAATCCTTGTTGCTCTGGCAGTTCTGCTGCTTTTTTCGTCATGCCTCTTCGTCGGGACACTCGATGATGACGGCTATTACACTTCCGACGGCACCTACATCGAGGTGATTCCGAAGACTGTGCAGTGGATCACGAATGACGCGACGGCTGTCTACGTAACACTTGATGCCAACTCCACAACAGGCTATGAGTGGCAGGCCTCAATCAGCGGCAACAGCATCTACCTCGACTCCCAGTCCTATTCGGCACCGGCCTATACAGGCCTCGTAGGAGAAGGCGGAACGTGGAATGCAAAGTTCGAGACTACAGGCTATGACGGCACAAGCTACGTCACCCTCAGGTATGTCAGACCGTGGGATTCCTCGGATGTTGCCTACACAATCACATTCAGCGTGACTGCATACTACGGCACGATTTCATCTGTGACGTACTGAGACAGAAAATGAATGAAGAGAGAGCGGGAGAAATCCCGCTCTTCTTTCGTCAGACGCAGAGAGATGAGAGCATCTTCTCCGCTTCGTCAGTATAGAGGCGGATTTCCGTCGTGTTCTCCCTCTCTCGGTTGTTCTCTATCCAGAGCCTCAGTGATGCGATGATGTCACCGTCGGCGGAGAGCGAGACGTAGTCGGGTGTGATTTCGGCTATGGTGAGTACCTCTCCGGGAGTGAACACTCCGTTTTCCAGCGCGCTGCAGACAGCCCTGCTGTTTCTTCTGAGCTCTCTTGTCGCCTTTTCCTTATGGC
>CAZGNN010000245.1:0-2982 GCA_964527335.1 uncultured Spirochaetaceae bacterium
GACACGAATACCGACACGAATACCGACACGAATACCGACACGAATACCGACACGAATACCGACACGATTACCGACACGATTACCGACGCGATTACCGACGCGATTACCGACGCGATTACCGACACGATTCTATCAATGGTTTCAGGAGTAAAAGGCATAAGAAAACCCGGAGAACAGGACCCCGGGTAGAAATCAGAACCTTCCGCCTCTTCCGCCGTGACTGCCGCCGGATGAGGAGATGTGGGTAGTCGTATGTCTCGGACCTCCGCCGCCGGGGCGTCCTCCGTTATTTGCGCTGGCCCTTCTCACTCTCACGACATTCGAATAAAGGTAGATATCCTTATGAACAGTGAGATTGAACGAGTTCGGAACAACGTAGTCATCGGCATTGTTCACAAGGCCGGTGTTCTTCAGTTTCTTCTTCTGTTTCGATACCACAAAGAAAGATATGAATGCTCCTATCGCAAGGGAGAAGAAGAGAGGTGCTCCCCATGAAAAGCCCTTCTTCTCAGAGGAAGACGGAGTCTCCCAGTAACCGTCAGAGGAGAGAGTCGAGGACTCGTAGTCGCTCCGCGATGCATAGTCGGCATACGTCTCTACGCTCCTTGCCCAGGATGAGAATGCCTTGTAGTACTGACCCGACGAGAGGTAGCCGATGTAGGCGCTGTCATTGCTGAGTGCCCTGTCGTCAAGGACATACATCGCATAACCGTTTGTCGAGATGTAGTATGTTCTCTCTCCCATATTGAGGAAGAAGACGACTGCATCCTCTCCGTACTCTGGTCTCTCGAGTATCCTGTCGGCATACTCCGTGTCGCCGTATCCACCGCTGGAGGATGCGGTTGCGACAACCGTGCTTATTCCGGTCGAAGATGAAACGGACTCCAGAAGTGACTCGAGAGAGCTTCTCTCGCTCTCCGTGAGAAGTCCCGCATCATCGATTACGTATGAAGCGGAGAGTGAGAAGAGGGCAAGAAGAACAATCAATATTGCTGTAATTATCTTTTTCATTCTCCCCTCCTCACAGTGTCTGTGCCAGATAGAAGAGAAGGAACACAACTGCTCCGATTCCTCCTGTCAGGCACAGGAATTCAGTCAATGCCTTCCTGTTGTCACAGGGAAGGTCACCGACAAACTTTCCTGTCTGTCCGTTCACGGCGAAGAGGTAGTTCTTTCCGTTCCACTTCGTATTGAGAAGCCACACCGGAAGAAGTGCGTATTTGCACTCACCTCCCGAGAGATTGACGCTCTCGGTCTTCATCTCGGGCTTGAGGAATCCTTCCGTTGTCTTTCTGAAATATTTCTCGACACTGGCCTTGGCTCTCTCGAGAGCCCTCGGCTTGCTTTCCTCTGCATCCGTATCGTATTTGTCGGCAAGAAAGCCCGAGAGATACGCTGTCTGGAAGTCCACGGCATCCTTATAGTCGAAGGGCCCCAGTGCTTCCATGAGAGAGTCATCCATGTTTTTACTGCCGTCGACAGGAATCTTCTCGAATGATACGCTGCCGCTTCTCTGCAGGAGGTAGTGGCTCGTCTTCGTATACGTGAAGTGAGGATCCGACCATACGGTCGTTGTGACTGCACGGTATGTTATCGAGGCATCGGCCGATGACGTGAAAAGCCACACGGGGACGTAGACACCCTTTATCTCGGAAAGGTGGTTCTCGTCCGTGAACGCCTTCGAGAGAAGTTTCTTTCCCCTGAGGGCAGACCGGAATGACTCGACGGCCTTCTTCTTGTCGAGCTTGAACGGAATCACGAGGTCCGGCTTCAGAGTTCCCTCGAACTTGTCCATCAGGATTACGTTGTTCGAGCAGTACGGACAGACAGTGGAGGCGAGCGTCTCGTTCGTGATGATCTCGCCCCCGCAGGACTGGCAGACGTAGTGCATGAGGCCGTCATCCGTCCAGGGGGACTGATCAGTTCTGAAATCTTCGGTGTCCTTCTTTCCTTCCTCACTCTTCAGAACATCATCGTACTCTTTGAGGCTCTCGACTTCGAATGTGGAGTCGCAGTAGGGACACTTCATCTTCTGTGTCGTGCTGTCGAATTCTATAGTTCCTCCGCAGCACGGACACTTGTATTCCTGTGTGTTCAACTCTCGATATCCTCATCGCCGAATCTGTCTCCGCACTGCGGGCAGAAGCGTGGCGGCTTTGTCGGGTCGGCCGGAACATAACCGCAGTTCGAGCAGCGGTACTTCACGACTTCGGGCTTCTTCTTTCCGCACTCAGTGCAGAACTTGCCGTAGTTCTCCGTCCCGCAGGAACAGATCCATGCAGCCTTGCTTTCCGTCGGCTTCTTCTTTCCGCATTCCGAGCAGAATAGTCCGTCGTTCTCGGCCCCGCAGGAACACTTCCAGGTGTTCTTCTTTGCTTCCGGAGCTTCCTTCTTCTCGTTCTGAGCTCTCTCGAGGAGAGAGTTGATGTTGACGCCTCCGCTGTTCTGGGCCATGTTCATTCCCATGAAGCCGGTGAATGCGCCTGCCGTATTGGATGCGGCACTCTTGAGTGCACTTGCCTGCGCTTCGACCATGGTTCCTGCAGCCATCGCGGGAGATGCCATCATGTATGCCTTCTGGGCATTCTGGATCATCTCGGTGACGTCCTCCGGGACTGTGAGCGAGTTGATGGCGACAGTCGCGACACTGAGTCCCCTCTTGCCCCACTTTGCGCTGAGGGCCCTGTTCATGGCTTCCTCGAGCTCGGTTGTGTGGTTGACTATCTGGTAAGGTCTCAGGGAGAGGTCGCTGAGAGCGCCGAATGCAGGCTGGAGAGCGGAGATGAACTCGCTCTTGAGCTGGCTGTCAAGCTTGTCACGTGTGTATGCCTCGGTGAAGTTGCCGCAGATATTCGTATAGAAGCTCATCGGGTCCGTAATCTTATATGAGTAGACACCGGAGCACCTCACTGCAGCATCGAGGTCGAGATTGAGCTTACTGTCGACGACTCTGAACGGAACGGGATTGGCGGTACCGAACTT
>CAZGNN010000246.1:0-2967 GCA_964527335.1 uncultured Spirochaetaceae bacterium
CTCAGAGGCCTCAACCGCCATCAGAGCTATCCTTATATCGGGTATGCGGCACCGGAGAGTTTACAGCGTGAGGATGCCCGTATTCTGAAGGAGGAGCTCAACTGTACGGCGGTACGCACCAGCCACTATCCTCAGAGCCAGTATTTTCTCGATGAATGCGACAGGCGGGGCCTTCTGGTGTTCACCGAATTCCCCGGCTGGCAGCATATAGGGGATGAATCGTGGAAGAATGAAGCCTGCAGGATGCTTGAGGAGATGATCCTGGAGAACCGCAATCACCCCTCGATAATCCTCTGGGGTGTCCGCATCAACGAAAGCGTGGACGACGATGAGTTCTATACACGTACGAACAGGATTGCACACCTTCTCGATCCGAGCCGTGCGACCTCGGGCGTAAGGTACCTCGAAAAGAGTCACCTACTCGAGGATGTCTACGCCTACAACGACTTCTCGCATAACGGCTCCACTCCCGGGGCTAAGAGGAAGAAGGACGTCACTCCGGATATGAATAAGGCGTTCCTCATATCTGAGTGCAATGGTCACATGTATCCCACAAAGAGCTTTGACGACGGCCCGAAGCGGCAGGAACATGCACTGAGGCATGTGAGAGTGCAGAATGCCGCCGCTTCAAGCGGGGAACATGCCGGCTGCTTCGGCTGGTGCATGGCAGACTACCAGACACATAAGGATTTCGGATCCGGCGACCGTATATGCTACCACGGTGTCTTGGATATGTTCCGTAACCCGAAGCTTGCTGCGGCAGTTTACTCGAGCCAGGGCGAGTCTTCTCCCGTACTCGAAATCAGCTCCTCAATGGCCATCGGCGACAGCCCTGCGGGTCAGCTTGGTGATATTTACGCCTTCAGTAATGCCCAGAGCGTGAAGCTATACAAGAACGGCGTCTTCGTGACCGACCTGCATAGAAGTGAGTGGACAGCTCTCCCGCATCCTCCTTTTGTCGTTGATGACACCATCGGAGAACTGCTGGAAACCCAGGAGCATTTCTCCCCGTCAAAGGCCTCTGTTCTGAAGGACTGCCTCCTTGCTGCCGGAAAGTACGGACTTGCCGGCCTTCCGCTGAGATACAAGCTCAGACTTCTATGGTGCATGCTGCGCTACAGAATGACCTTCTCCGACGGCGTGGCGCTTTACGGCAGGTATGTGGGAAACTGGGGAGGTGAGGCCACCGTCTGGCGATTTGATGCCCTGGATGACGGAAATGTGGTGAAGAGTGTCACCCTCTCTCCGGGTACAAGACTGCACCTTGAAGTAAAAGTGAGCCGTACGACGCTATGCGAAAAGGATACCTATGACATGGCTTCTGTCAGGGTACGGATTCTCGATGAAAACGGGAACATTGCCTCATATGCTCAGCTACCCGTGCATTTTGCCGTGGAAGGAGAAGCTGCCCTTGTCGGAGAAGAGACTGCGGTGTGTGAAGGCGGTATGACGGGAACATATATCCGCACTGCCGGCACTGCGGGAAAGGCGAAGCTGACCGTTTCCACCACGCAGACGGAAACTGTAACAGTCGATTTTGATATAGAAAAGGAGAATGCTGTATGAAACTGACATTCAGACAGAAGGCCGCATTCGGCATCGGTGCCGTCGGCAAGGATATGGTATATGCCCTGTCGGCATCGTATGTGATGTATTACTATCAGGATGTGCTGGGGCTGTCCGCTTCATTCGTGGGCCTTGTGCTCATGGCTGCGAGATTCTTCGACGCACTGAACGACCCGTTCATGGGCGTTGTGGTCGCCAAGACCCGCACACGCTGGGGACGTTTCCGTCCCTGGATTCTTTCCGGAACTCTTCTGAACGCACTGGTGCTTTATGCACTCTTTGCGGCTCCCGTGATGAGAGGAGCGGCAATGATGGTCTATTTCAGCGTCATATATGTCCTCTGGGGCGTCACATATACCATGATGGACATTCCTTTCTGGTCCATGATTCCGGCAGTGACCGAGACTCCGGGAGACCGTGAGAACCTTTCAATGGTCGGACGCACATGCGCAGGTGTCGGTTCGGCTCTCATTGCCATGTTCACAATGCTCCTTGTGGGAATTCTCGGAGGAGACAGCGAACGCACCGGTTTCAGATGGGTGTCGCTCATTGTGTCCATTGTCTTTGTGGTGACTGAACTCGTCTGCTGTCTTTCCATGAAGGAGACAAGAGGCGGAGAGATGAAGACTGCCACGGTGAAGGAGATGTTCTCGGCTCTCTTCCGTAACGATCAGGCAATGGTCGTTGTCGCGAGCATCGTTCTCATCAACTCGGCCCTGTACCTCACATCGAACTTCATCATCTATTTCTTCAAGTATGATTATGGCGGCGAAGGATGGAAGGCTTCCTATACGCTGTTCTCCACTGTCGGAGGTGCGGCACAGATTCTCGGTATGATGGTGCTCTATCCTCTCCTCAGAAGAAAACTTACGAGCACGCAGGTCTTCCGCCTCAGCCTCATTCTCGCTCTCGGCGGGTATGCCGCACTTCTTTTCTTCTGTCTCATCGGGCTGTCCCACAGCCTCATACTCCTGTTTATCCCGGGAGTCGTCGTCTTTGCATGCAACGGTATGCTCAGTGTTCTGACAACACTCTTTCTCTCAAACAGCGTTGACTACGGCGAACTCAAGACGGGACGGAGAGAGGAGAGTGTCATCTTCTCCATGCAGACCTTCGTCGTCAAGGCCGCTTCCGGTGTTGCGGTATTCCTGACAGGAATCGGCCTGGATCTCATAGGCCTTGTCGGAAACACGGATGAAACCGGCCCTGTCGCCGAGCAGAGTGCAGGCACCCTTCTGGGCCTGAGGCTTATGATGACGGTACTGCCGATGCTGGTGCTGGTATGTGCCCTGGTGCTCTTCAGACGGAAGTTCATCCTCTCCGACGAGCGCGCAGCCTCCATCAGTGCAGAGCTTCACAGGAAGGATAATGCCGATGACTGAAAAACTGCACTGGTACGCG
>CAZGNN010000247.1:0-2965 GCA_964527335.1 uncultured Spirochaetaceae bacterium
AGATTTCCTTCTTGCAGCCGAATGCGGCTTCCTTGAAGTCTATGGTGATGTCATAGCGGAGGGACTGGCCCTGCCTCGGTCCTGAGGATGACCTCGAGCGTGACGATGAACCGCCGCCGAAGAACGACGAGAAGATGTCCGAGAAGCCGCCCGAACCTCCGAAGAGATCGGAGAAGTCCCTGTAGACATTCTGGTATCCTCCGCTTGCAGCTCCGCCCATGCCGTCGACGCCCGCGAAGCCGTACTGGTCGTAGGCGCTTCTCTTCTTCTGGTCGGAGAGTACCTCGTAGGCCTCGCTGGCCTCCTTGAATCTCTCCTCGGCATCCTTGTCTCCCGGATGCGTGTCAGGGTGGTTGGCCATTGCAATCTTACGGTAGGCCTTCTTTATTTCCTCCTCGGTTGCTCCCTTCTGTACACCGAGTACTTCATAATAATCACGTTTTGCCATAGTTACCCTATAATACACCATAAAGGCAGCACATTTTAAAGTGCTGCCTCAAGGTATTTCCCGTCAAATTTTACTTTACTTCTTCGAAGCTAGCATCCATTGTGTCGTCATTGCCGCCCTGGGTGTTCTGGTTCTGTGAAGTCTCCTGGTAGGACTGCTGAGCACCGCCGTTATTCTGTGCGTTCTGCTGAGCCTGCTGTGATGCCTCATAGACCTTCTGTCCGAGCTGCATTGAAGCACTCTGTACCTTCTCGACCTTGCTCTTGATTTCCTCAGCTGTAGCATTGGCATTTGCAAGAGTGTCCTTGAGGTCCTTGACTGCCTCTTCGATGTTGGTTCTCTCCTGAGGAGAAACCTTGTCGCCGTAGTCCTTGAGAGCCTTTTCGGTTGCATAGATTGTAGTCTCGGCGTTGTTCTTCGCCTCGATTGTCTCTCTGGCCTTCTTGTCGTCCTCGGCATGAGCCTCGGCTTCCTTCACCATCTTGTCGATATCTGCTTCGCTGAGACCCGAAGAGGATTCGATTCTGATCTTCTGCTCCTTGCCTGTTCCGAGATCCTTTGCGGATACGTGGACAATGCCGTTTGCATCGATATCGAATGTGACTTCAATCTGAGGTACTCCACGCGGAGCCGGTGCGATTCCTTCGAGGTTGAACATACCGAGTGTCCTGTTCTGGGATGCAAGCTCTCTTTCACCCTGGAGAACATGAATCGATACGGCTGTCTGACCGTCGGATGCTGTAGAGAAGATCTGGCTCTTTCTTGTAGGAATAGTCGTGTTCCTTTCGATGAGCTTCGTGCTGACTCCGCCGAGTGTCTCGATACCGAGTGAAAGCGGAGTGACATCGAGAAGAAGGACATCCTTGACATCTCCCTTGAGAATACCGCCCTGAATGGAAGCGCCTACTGCGACGACTTCATCGGGGTTGACACCCTTGTGAGGTTCCTTGCCGAAGAGCTTCTTGACTTCTTCCTGGACCATCGGGATTCTTGTCGAACCGCCGACGAGGACGACTTCGTCGATATCTGCAGCTGTGAGACCTGCATCCTTGAGTGCATTCATGCACGGAATCTTCGTCTTCTCCACGAGAGGAGCGATCATCTGCTCGAACTTAGCTCTCGAGAGCTCCTTCTGCAGGTGCTTCGGGCCTGTTGCATCAGCTGTGATGAACGGGAGGTTGATGGTTGTCTGAGTCGAGGAGGAGAGAGTGATCTTAGCCTGCTCTGCTGCTTCCTTGAGTCTCTGGAGTGCCATCTTGTCTGTTGTGAGGTCGATGCCGTATTCCTTCTTGAAGTCGGAAACAAGCCAGTCGATGATGACCTGGTCGATGTTATCGCCACCGAGGTGGGTATCACCATTGGTGCTCTTTACCTCGAAGACACCGTCGCCGAGCTCGAGAATTGAAATATCGAATGTACCGCCGCCGAAGTCGTAGACTGCAATCTTCTCTTCCTTGTTTGAATCCTTGCCGAATCCGTAAGCGAGAGCTGCAGCTGTAGGCTCGTTGACGATTCTCTTTACGTCAAGACCTGCGATTCTTCCTGCGTCCTTCGTTGCCTGGCGCTGTGCGTCGTTGAAGTATGCAGGAACAGTGATGACTGCTTCCTTGATCTCCTCTCCGAGGAAGTCCTCGGCTGTCTTCTTCATCTTCTGAAGAACGATTGCCGAAATCTCCTGAGGAGAATAGAGCTTGCCGTTGATGTCGATCTTTATCTCGTCGTTGGCACCGCATGTGACCTTATAAGGAACCATTTTGATTTCCTCTGTCACCTCGTGGTACTTTCTGCCCATGAATCTCTTGATTGAATAGATGGTGTTAATCGGGTTAGTGACCATCTGGTTCTTTGCCGGCTTACCGACAAGACGCTCGTCACCCTTGAATGCGACTACACTCGGAGTCGTTCTGTCTCCTTCGCTGTTTGCGATAACGTTAGGTTCGTTACCGTCCATGACTGCAACGCAGCTGTTTGTTGTTCCAAGGTCAATACCTATAATCTTTCCCATATTCTTAATCTCCATTAATTATCTTTTATATGTTTTGTTTTGATGAATTCCTTCATCAGTGTCTAAAATAATAAGAGTATTTGAAATCGTCAAATTATTCCTGTTATTTCTTTTCACTCTTTCGGCTTAGCCACGAAGACCTTCGCGGTGCGGAGAACCTTGCCGTGCAAAAGCCATCCCTTCGAGCATTCTGCGGACACTTCCTCCTTCTCGATTCCCTCCTTCTCCTGGACGCCATAGGCCTCCATCGTGTTGGGATCGTAGGCTGTTCCGACCTTGCTTTCTATCATCTCGAGGCCCCAGTTCTGCTTGAGAACCTGCATCAGGTGATCCTTTACCATGATGACACCCTTCTTGAAGGCTTCGGTGTCGTCACTGGACTCGGCTGCATCGAGTGCACGCGAGAAGTTGTCGAGGGGTTCGAGAAGATCGGAGATGAGCGATTCGTTTGCGTACTTGACCGCATTCTCCTTGTCGGCTCTCAGTCTCTTCTTGTAGTTCTCGGTATCTGC
>CAZGNN010000248.1:0-2965 GCA_964527335.1 uncultured Spirochaetaceae bacterium
ATGTCTACTTTTCTGTTTCCAATGTCTACTTTTCTGTTTCCAATGTCTACTTTTCACACATAGAGAAATTTCTCAAGAACAAGGCAGAGCACGGCATAGAGAATGATCATGATGTATCCCCATGCGTCCTTCGCCGTATATCTCATGGGATAGAGTCTCGTTCCTCCCTTTTCGCTGTAGCCCCGGGCATCGAAGGCAAGAGCGAGTTCGTCAGCCCTGTGGAATGCACTGACAAAGAGAGGAACAAGAAGCGGGAGCGATGCACGGCACTTACCGACGATTGTCTTATCCTCGAATGAGCAGCCCCTGCTCTTCTGTGCGTCTGCAATTCTACCCGCCTCGTCAACGAGAAGGGGAAGGAAGCGGAAAGCTATCATGATGATTGTCGCGAGTGTGTGGACGCTCTTCTTCAGTATTCCCTTTCCCAGCGCCTTCTCTATCCCTCCCGCAATGTCCTTCGGCCTTGTCGTCAGCGTGAGAAGTGACGACGAGAGGACGGTGAAAACGAGACGGGAGACCATGAAGAAAGCCCGTCGGAACCCGTTCTCCTCGAAGAGAACGATCAGAAGAGCGAACAGGAGGAAGAGGATGAAGGGCTTCAGGAGTCCCTTTGTCATGTACCTGATGGGTATTCTGCTCACTGCTATGACAAAGATGAGAAAGACAGCGGAAAAAGCCAGCGTCACAAGAGAGGAGAAATAGAAGAGAGTGACGATGTAGAGAATGAGAGAGAAGAGCTTTGTCCTGCTGTCAAGCAATGACAGCGGGTTCTCTCCTTTCCAGTAGCGGCCGAGGGAGATTTCAGTCATTTCATTCTCTCCTTTATCTTCTTCACTGCGTCTTCAAGCGTGAGACAGTCTCCGAGCCCCACCGCATGAGAAAGAGAGAGAGCATACGGAACGGGAAGCGAATAACGCGTGAGCGTGTCGTATGTGAGGACCTCTTCAGGCTTTCCGTTCTCCACAATCTTTCCCTTGTCGAGAATATATACCCTGTCGGAGGAGACGGCCTCTTCCGTGTGGTGTGTTATGTAGAGAACCCCAAGTCCGTTTTCCCTGCACTCGCGTCTTATGAGTGTGAGGATGGAGTCGATAGAGGCTCTGTCGAGCATACTGCTCGCTTCGTCGAGTATGAGGATTTGCGGCTTCAGGGCAAGGGCGCCGGCTATTGCAAGTCTCTGTTTCTCGCCCCCCGAGAGTGAATACGGGGAATCGTAACGTTTTTCGTAGAGACCGACAGAGCGGAGGGCTTCGTCGGTTCTCTCCCTTATCTCGGAAGAGGGAAGAGAGAGGTTCTCGGGACCGAATGCGGTATCTTCCTCGATTGTCTCACCCACAATCTGGTTATCGGGATTCTGGAAAACTATGCGGCAGATGGAGCGTCTCTCCTCCCGGGAGAGCGAGCACTCTCCCCCGTCCTCTTCAAGGAGACCCGAGAGTATGAGGGCAAGCGTACTCTTACCGCTTCCGTTTCTTCCGAGGAGCGACACGAACTCCCCTTTTCCCACTTCAAGCGACACGCCGCCCAGGACAGCCTCTGTCCCCCCGGGGTATCTGTAGGTGATGTTTATTGCGTCGAGTAGTGCCATCAGAGGGAGTCTTTCCCCTTCGAGGCAAGATACTTGGCCGTTGCGAAGAGACCTGCGATGCATGCAACTCCGATGAGAAGCTGCCACATTGCCCATTCCCTGATCACGAGTTCGCGTGTGAAAGCAAGCATCAGTATTTCGATTACAGACTGCAGGTTCTGCAGATTGAGCACATGTATGAGCTCGATTACGATGATTACGAGAGATACGTAGTTTATGAGAGAATTCAGTCCCGTCGAGCCGTCACTGATGATGGAGCTGAAGTACGACGGAATATGTACTGCACTGACGAGGATTCCCGCCACGAGTACGACGGAGAGGGCGACTTCGAGTATGGACGTGACGAGGTGTATGATCCTCTGGAACTTTCCCATCCCGCTTTCGGTCTCGAAGAAATTCGGGGAGAATTCATGCCCCTTCTGTTCTTCCATTATCTTATTAAGCTTAACTCTGCTGTCAGCCATATATGCCTACCTTTTCACTCTTTATGATTATATTCCCATAGCAGAAACAGTGCTACAGAATTCGATTTCCACGCTCTATGTTAAATTGCGTTAACATACGTTAAATTTGTTTGAAAAACAACTTTTTTCCTTGACCCTCACCAACCCAGATATTAGTATTGTTACAAATCCAACAGTAAGAGAGGAAGAGAGTCATGAAAAAGACGATGCTTATGATGCTGCTTGTAGGGGCAACAACGACATTCATCTACTTCGAGCTTGCCATGATACTGCTCAAAAGCCTCTCCTGATCTGTCAGATCGAGGAGGAAGGAGAAAAGAGGGAACTGTCACCTTCAAGATGTGTGAGTACGAGCGACGCTGCTTCTCCGATGGCGAATCCCGTGAGGGCGCCGGAGACGAGAAGAAACGGCAGGTAATACCCCAGGGCCGTACTCCCTATGACAAGCATCGCGACAAGAAGCTGGGTGCAGTTATGCACGATGCCTCCGGTGATGCTTACAGCGCACACTGAAAGTTTCAGTTTCTTCATGACCGCCATGACGATGAAGCTCATTGCGGCCCCGGAAAAGGAATAGAGAAGAGAGAGGACATTGCCGAAGAGCACACAAGATATTACAACTCTCATGATCGAGATAAAGAAAGCATCCCGCACCGAGAGCGTATAGAGTGCAAACACGACGGCCGTGTTCGCAAGTCCCAGCTTTATTCCCGGAACCGTGAAGAATGACGGAAGAAGGGTCTCCACATAGGAGAGGAGAAGAGAGAGGGCTGTAAGCATGCCCATTCTTGTTATCCGTTTCGTTTCTGTCATATCACAAGGTCCACCGTGTCGTTCTCCTTCACGACCTCTACAACTAGTTTATTCGGCAGGCACGTAATGCACTCCCCCATCCTGCTGACCCACCCTTCTT
>CAZGNN010000249.1:0-2960 GCA_964527335.1 uncultured Spirochaetaceae bacterium
GCCATCGGGATATCGGGAATGATGCACGGCTACCTCCCTCTCGACAAGGACAACAAGCCTCTTGTTTCGTTCCGGACCTGGCGTAATACGATAACGGCAGAAGCTGCAGAAAAGCTTACATTACTCTTCGGCTTCAATATTCCGCAGCGCTGGTCGGTAGCACATCTCTATCAGGCAATTCTCAACGGAGAAAAACATATTCCTCAGATCTGCACGCTTACGACGCTTGCAGGTTATGTGCATTTCCTTCTGACAGGAAGACATGTTCTCGGTATCGGTGAAGCTTCCGGAATGTTCCCCATCGACAGCACCACGCTGAACTACAACCATGATATGGCGGATAAGTTCCGCTCTCTCACGGGAATCGACATCTTCGATGTGTTCCCGGAGGTTCTGACTGCAGGAAAGGAAGGAGGCAGACTTACTCAAGACGGCGCACTTCTTTTAGACCCGTCGGGAGAGCTCGAGAGCGGAATCCCGCTCTGTCCGCCAGAGGGAGACGCAGGGACCGGGATGACGGCAACGAACTCGGTAAGAGTCAGAAGCGGAAACGTATCTGCAGGAACAAGCGACTTCGCAATGGTCGTAGTCGATAAGCCCCTATCCGTTCACCGCGAGATAGACATGGTGACCACTCCTGACGGCTCACCCGTTGCAATGGTTCACTGCAACAACTGCACAAGCGACATAAATGCATGGGTGGGACTTTTCAGGGAGTTTGCTCAGTCTCTTCATGTGAATATAAGCGACGACAGGCTTTATACACTTCTCTTCAGGAAAGCCCTCGAGGGAGATAAGGACTGCGGAGGACTCTTGAGCTACAACTACTTCTCCGGTGAGGGTGTAACTGACATCAACGCAGGACGCCCCGTATTCATGCGTCAGCCCGATGCAGCTTTCACGCTCCCGAACTTCATGCGCACTCACCTTCTCTCCGCTCTCGCCACCCTCAAGATCGGACTCGACATACTGAAGGAAGAACATGTCGATATAGACAGGCTCTACGGCCACGGCGGCTTCTTCAAGACGGAGGGAGTCGGACAGAGACTATTGTCGGCTGCTGCCGGTGTAGAGGTATCTGTAATGGAGACGGCGGGCGAAGGCGGCCCCTACGGCATGGCACTACTGGCACAGTATCTGCTCTCCGGGGAGGAAAAGGATCTTCCGTCCTGGCTTGACGAAGATGTTTTCAAAGACGCAGTTTCCGTTACAATCAAGGCTGAGGATGACGAATGCGAAGGCTTCAACGCATTCCTCGATAAGTACAGGAAAGCTCTTCCTGTAGAAAGACTCGCAGTGGAGGTGTTCTGATGCTTGAAGAACTGAAGAAAGATGTATTGAAGGCAAACCTTCTTCTTCCGAAATACAACCTCGTGACATTCACCTGGGGAAACGTATCGGGAATAGACAGGAAGTCGGGACTCGTGGTGATCAAGCCGTCGGGAGTTCCCTACGAGACCATGACCGAGGACGATATGGTCGTCGTCGACCTCGACGGAAAGGTCGTCGAAGGGAAATGGAAGCCCTCGAGCGACACACCCACTCACGTCGAGCTCTATAAGGCCTTCCCTTCCTGCGGAGGAATCGTACACACGCACTCGAGATGGGCGACGAGCTTTGCCCAGGCCGGGAAAGGCATCGCTCCGCTCGGAACGACCCAGGGTGACTACTTCTACGGAGAGATTCCCTGCACGCGGGAAATGACCGACGAGGAGATAAAGGGAGAATACGAGAAGGAGACGGGAAAGGTGATCATCGAGACATTCAGGGATATCAATCCCGAGGAGATTCCCGCAGTGCTTGTTCACAGCCACGGCCCCTTCACATGGGGAAAGGACGCATCCGAAGCCGTACACAACGCAGTCGTACTCGAGGAAGTTGCCTTCATGAACTTCCACTCACTCATGATAAATCCCGAACAGACGAGAATGCAGCAGACACTTCTCGACAAGCATTACCTCAGAAAGCACGGGAAGAACGCCTACTACGGACAGGGTAACTGATTTCCGATTGCCGCAGAAGAGAAAGACTGTGACGGTTCACCAGCTGAACTGTCACGGTTTTCATTCACCTTGAAATCCCCTTGCATACCGATGCAAACAGGTGGCATCAGCCCCTTTTTTACAATCATTTCGGGGCAAAACCATCTTCAGTCGGAAATGGAATCACAAATTCAAACAGCAGGTGCAGTTTTTACAATGATAATTCCTTTTCACATTGGCAGTTAACAACATCGGCAAAAGTTCACGGAAAATTTCAGACACGGACTTTGTCACATATTTCACAATTTCAAAACGCCGTTTTGTCACATTCTGAAGGTTTTGTAGTACCAGCTTCTTACCAAAAGCCGAAGAGAGCACAGCGGTGGAAAGAATCCTTATGTTTTCATATAATCCATCCTGTCGGAGTTCCATACTGATGAAAAAAACTGTTTTCCTGATTGCACTGCTGCTTCTCGCCTTCTCTCTTCATGCTTCCGTGTCTCTTATAACAAAGGCGAATCCGGAGGTGCTGTATGACAATTTTCCCCGTTTCGACCTCGAAGCGAAGTCAGACAGTACAGAGTACCTTGAACGCGGCTTCTATACGACCCGTCAGGACGTCTACTACCGCTATTACGGGCGCGACAGCTTCTTCGATATCGGCTTCAGAATCGACGACGAGCATTTCCGTCTTGTATTCGACATAGACCTCAGGGAGACACTAAACTCCTTCTATAAAAGAAACTACTATTCCAACATTCCTTATCAGTTCGACACGCTGAATGACATACTTGATCTCAACTTTCCGCGCTACGCCTACGGAGAAATCAGCTTCGATAAGTTCTATCTCTCCATCGGCCGACGTCCCATATCATGGGGAGCGGGAGAATACCAGACGGCAATCAGCAGAGATGTACCGTACCTCGACAACATCTGGGCCGACTACACGACAGAAATCGGCAGCGGATCCTTCACATA
>CAZGNN010000250.1:0-2902 GCA_964527335.1 uncultured Spirochaetaceae bacterium
TGAGTCCTTCGGGTATGGGCGGTAGAGGGTTTGAACCTCTGACTTCCACCACGTCAAGGTGGCACTCTCCCGCTGAGTTAACCGCCCAATCTTCCATGAACTATAAACCAATCGGGAGAATGTGTCTAGTCACTTCAGAAAGAAATTGATAAGTCTTCTGTTTCTTTCCGTGTATGGCCTGTAGCGCATCGGAAGGTCTATCCAGGTCTTCTTGTCGACGATGGATGTATAGTGCGAAAAACATTCGAAACCGCTTTTCCCGTGGTAGCCTCCCATGCCGCTCTGTCTCACGCCTCCGAACGGCATCTCGCTCGTTGCAAGGTGTATGAGTGTGTCGTTTATGCATCCTCCGCCGAAGAGAGTGTGTGTCATCACTTTCTTCGCTTCCTTTCTGTCCGATGTGAAGATGTAGAGTGCGAGGGGATGGTCGTTGCTGTTTATGTAGTCAATGCACTCGTCGATGCTGTCGTACGGGATGATGGGGAATATGGGGCCGAAGATCTCCTCCTGCATCACCCTGTCATCCTTTGTTACGGCAGTGAGTATTGTGGGTTCTATCTTGAGAGTGGAAGAATCATATTTGCCGCCGAGAACTGTCTTCTCCTCGTCCAGGAGCTTTATGATTCTCGAGAAGTGCTTGATGTTGATGATCTTCCCGTATTCGGGGTTATCGAGGGGAGTGGGGCCCACCATCTTCACGATTTCCGTCCTCAGAAGTGATTCAAACCTGTGCTGGACGCTTCTCTCGACAAGAATGTAGTCGGGAGCGACGCATGTCTGGCCGCAGTTGATGAGCTTGCCGAAGGCCGTGCGTCTCGCACTGAGCTCGAGATCTGCGCTTCTGGTGATTATGCAGGGGCTCTTTCCCCCGAGTTCAAGCGTCACGGGCGTCAGATGCTCCGCTGCCTTTGCCATCACGAGCTTTCCGACACTCTTGCTTCCCGTGAAGAAGATGTAGTCGAAGTCGAGGTCGAGCAGCGATGCGTTCTCATCCCTTCCGCCTTCGATTACGGTGACGAGAGCGGGGGAGAATGTCTCTTCAACGAGTTTCTTCAGAACATGAGATGTGGACGGAGAATATGCCGAGGGTTTTATTATCGCCGTGTTTCCGGCGGCAACGGCATCTGCAAGAGGCTCCAGAGTCAGAAGAACAGGGTAGTTCCAGGGACTCATGATGAGCGTGTTTCCGTAGGGAAGAGGGCGTGTGAACGAACGGGATGCAAACTGCGAAAGCGGTGTATGAACAGTCTTCTCCTTCATCCACTTCCTCAGGTGTTTCCTGATGTACGTTATCTCGCTGAGCGTCAGCCTGATTTCGCACATGTCGCTTTCTTCTTCGCTCTTTCCGAGATCCGTCTTCAGCGCTGACCTGAGCTCGTCAGAGTATTTCTCAATAGCCGAATAGAGCTTTCCGAGGGCCTCCATGCGGCTTTCGTATGTGAGAGTTTTCCCTCTGGCGAAGTATGCCTTCTGCTGTGATTTTATCTCTTCGATGTTTTCTCTTGTCATACCCAAGATAATAGGAGAAAACTCACTTCAGTTCCACTTTTTCTTTTCTGATTACCTTCTCGGTCCACTTGCCAGATCTGTAGCGGATGATGAAGAAGACGGACCTGACAGCCCAGTCGATGTACATGCCCCACATGACGCCCCTGAGTCCGAAGCCGAGTGTGAGACCGAGTATGCGGGCAGATACGACACGGAATATCCACATGGAGGCGACTGCCGTGATCATCGTGTACGTCACGTCCCCGGCACTCTTGAGGGCCTGCGGCAGCGTGAACGAGAGCGGCCAGATGAGCATCTGTATGATGAGATTCTCGTAGGTGACGAGGAGCGCGAGCGAACTTGTCTCCGCGCTGTACGAGTAGGCCTTGATTATGACAGGCAGAAGCGACATCACGACAACGGATGTGGCCGCTATCGAGAGATAGGCCATGCGGAGGAAGTACTTCGTGTACCACCGTGTCTCGTCGAAGCGTCCCGCGCCGCAGCTTCTTCCTCCGCATACCATGAGCGCGAGTCCCGTCGCAGTTCCCGTGACGTTTGCGAACGTTCCCATGTTGTCGAGGAAGGCAAAGGAGGCAGTCGATGCCGTTCCGCATGCCGCTATCGTGGATATAGTGACAATCTTTCCGAGCTGGAATATGGAGCTTTCGGCACCGGAGGGAAGGGCTATCGAGAAGATTGTCTTCGCCATGGATAGATTGAACTCCACCTTCAGAAGCGAGTCTATGTAGACACGATTCTTATGGGAGTGGATGAGAACGAGGAATATGGCTGCCATCACTATTCTTGATATCAGAGTGCTCAGTCCGACTCCCGATGCTCCCATATTGAATACAAATAGGAATATTGCGTTTCCGATGATGTTGACGATGTTCCCGATTGCAGATACCACGAATGTCGACTGCGTCTTTCCCTGTGCCCTGAAGATTGCCGTGAGCGATGATGTCAGGGCCATGAAGGGCATGGAGAGGATGATGGGAACAGAGTAGTCGAGGGCCGCCTGGAAGACATCCTCCTCCACAGAGCCGTAGATGACTCTGAGTATGCTCTCCCTGAAAGCGAAGAATACCCCGCCGACGACAATGGCGACCATGAGTGCAAGGTACAGGAGTTCCTTCGAGGCGAATCTCGCCCTTTTCTCGTTGTCCATTCCGAGAAGCTGGCTCACTATCACGCTTCCTCCCGTTCCGAATGCGGAGAAGAGGGCGATGAGAAAGTTCTGTATGGTGTTGAAGCAGCTGACGCCGCTGACGGAGGCTTCTCCCGCCTGTGCGACCATCATGGTATCGGCAATGCCGACCGTGACGGAGAGAAGTGTCTCCATGAGGAGGGGATAGTATATGTGTCTGAGGTCTTCCTTAGAGAAAAGCATGGGGTGTTCAAGTGTTTTCAT
>CAZGNN010000251.1:0-2883 GCA_964527335.1 uncultured Spirochaetaceae bacterium
TCCTTTGCGGAGAAGCCGTAGGCGATGTTCGCGTCCTTCTGGAGCTCGGTAAGGTCGTATGCAAGAGGAACTTCCTCGCTCTTCTCCTCCTTCGTGATCGATACGACCTTACCCTTCTTTCCCTTCCAGGATTCCATATCGGAAGCAAGAGCCTCGTCCTGGAAGCGTACGCTGTTCTCCTCGGGATAGTACGAGGCACTGAAGAGACCGAAGGATGCACGTGCCGAGTAATAGAAGGAGCCGAGGAACTTATCTATTTCATCCTCTCTCTGAGTCATCAGGGCAAGTGTCGGGGTCTGCACCCTTCCTGCGCTGAGCTTCGCGTCATAGTAGCACGTGAGTGCACGTGTCACGTTCATTCCGACATACCAGTCGGCCTGGGCCCTGCACTCCGCAGCATGGTAGAGGTTGTCATAGTCCTCACTGGGTCTGAGGCTCTCGAAGCCTTCCTTTATTGCCTTCTCCGTCTGGGAAGATATCCATAGCCTTTCGCACTTTCCCTCGTACCCTGCCATCTTGAGTATCCACCTCGCGACAAGTTCGCCCTCTCTCCCTGCATCGGTTGCGATGACGACGGATGATATGTCGCTTCTCGAGAGAAGCTTCTCGATGACGCCGTACTGGTCCTTCGTCTCGTCGATGACTTCCTCGTCAAGTGTCTCGGGGAGCATCGGGAGGTCCCTGAGGCTCCAGCGCTTATAGCTCTCGCTGTAGTGCTGGGGCTCTGCGAGCTCCACGAGGTGTCCCAGTGCCCAGGTCACGACCCAGTCACTTCCTTCACTGTATCCTGTGCACTTGAGCGTGCATCCGAGGTTCTTTGCTATTTCCCTGCCGACTGACGGCTTTTCAGCTATTACGAGTTTTTTCATACAGGCGGTATTCTACACAAAGAGGGGTCAAAAGAAAAGGCGAAATGCGTTGACCCGAGAGCGTGCAGTGTCTTATAATCACTGTATTCTTTTTTAAGGAGAAGACTATGGCTTACAAGATTACTGATTCATGTGTCGCTTGCGGAACATGCGCTGGCGAATGCCCGGTTTCCGCTATTTCTGAAGGCGATCCGACTTACACAATCGATGAGAGTGCATGCCTCAGCTGCGGCACTTGTGCATCTGTCTGTCCGCAGGGCGCAATCGTCGAGGACTGAGTTTTTTTAAACTTAATCAATACTGCCCGGTTCCGGGCAGTATTTTTGTCACTTTATGTGCTACAATACTCACGTATGGCATACGACGAACTGACCCAGATACTCACCGTTACCCAGTGCAACGCACTCATCAAGAGCGCTCTCGACGAGATGTTCCCCCAGATTACCGTCCGCGGAGAGATAAGCGCAAACGGCAATGTCTTCAGACCCTACTCTTCGGGGCACTACTACTTCGAGCTCAAGGACAGCCAGGCTGTGATAGCAGCCGTGGTCTTCCGTTCCAATGCCAGGGGCCTCGAGAAATTCAGGGCAGGAGACCTCGTGGTTGCAACGGGCCATATATCGATATATGAGAAGACGGGAAAGCTCACATTCATAATAACGAAGATGGTCAGGGAGGGAGACGGAGAGCTGCAGGCCCTCATCGAGAAGAGAAAGCTCTACTACCAGAACATGGGATGGTTCGACCCCCAGACGAAGCCTCAGATACCACAGACTATAAAGAAAGTCGGCGTCGTCACGAGCGCATCCGGTGCCGTCATCCACGATATTCTCGACGTCACGAAGCGCTGTGCGCCGTCCCTCGACATAATCCTCTTCCCGTGTGCCGTCCAGGGTAACGGCGCCGAGGAGACGATAGCTTCACGAATAAGGCAGGCGAACAACTTCTCCGCATGCGATGTTCTCATCGTCGCACGCGGCGGCGGAAGCAAGGAAGACCTCATGCCCTACAACGAGGACGCAGTCATCGTTGCAATACACGAATCGAAGATTCCCGTGATATCTGCCGTGGGACACGAGAGCGACTGGTCGCTTTCCGACTACGTCGCAACAGTCCGTGCCGGCACTCCCTCGATAGCGGCAGAACTTGTCACGAAGGACATACTCGAGAAGCGTAACTCATTCGCTTCCATCAGAAACACCATGAACCTCGTGATGGAGAACAGGGTTGCAAGGGCCGAATCGAAGATACCCGACAGAGGAGTTCTTGAATCCCTGATGAAGGCGAAGCTCGAGAAAGCGAGAGGACTCGTCCCGTCATCAAACCAGATGAAGCTGATTCTCACATCCCGTTTCGAGAATGCCGAGATGCGCTTCTCCTTCGGCGAAGACGCCATGAGAAGTGCAATGGAGACAAGGATAAGCGACGACAGGAAGAAGCTCGAGCTTCTTACGTCATCGCTAAATCTCACACTCCCCCATATCGTGGAGAACGGAAAGAGGGTTGTCAGCGACTACAGGAAGACGGCATCCCTTCTTCTGAAATCATCTGTCACCTACTACTCGGAGAAGGTGAAGAGCACGAAGAAGGAGATTGACGCACTCAATCCCCTTTCCGTATTAGAACGCGGCTACGCTCTCGTCACGGACGAAAACGGAAAGGTTATAACAAAGGCATCATCCATGAAGAAGGATGAGAACATAAACATAAGAATGCAGGACGGCACGGTAAAGGCCGCCGTCAAGGAGACTATATGAGCTTTGAAGAAGATCTCAAAAGAATGGAAGAAATCACGGAACTGTTGAAGAATCCCGAGACAGGACTCGAGAGAAGCGTCGAGCTTTACGAGGAAGGCAACGCACTTGCCACAAAGCTCAGCAAGACCCTCGACAAGATCCAGCGTAAGATCGAGAAGGTGACAAGCACGGACGAAGACGAACTCGAGACAGTTCCCCTCAACGACAAGGGAGAGGAAGAGGACGCCATCCCGTTCTGAGGGAGATTGTCATCACAT
>CAZGNN010000252.1:0-2846 GCA_964527335.1 uncultured Spirochaetaceae bacterium
CAATTCACTTATTTTTAACTTGCCCCGGAGCGGGTACAGAGAAGATAATATCCGTATGGAAATATTAATGGTAACAAGTGAGGCTGTTCCCTTCTCCAAGTCGGGGGGACTGGCAGACGTGGCAGGGGCTCTCTCCTCGGCCCTCGTGAAACTCGGTCACAGTGTAACTGTATTCATGCCGCTCTACTCCTTCATCGACAGAACGGGATTCCGGAAGTCAATCTCCTTCCAGATTCCGATGCTCGGAAAGAACGAGAAGGCTGAAGTATATGAAAAGGAAGTCGACGGCGTAGTCTACGCTGGTCTCTCGCATCCCTACTTCTCGGGAAGAAAGGGAATCTACGGGGACACATCCTTCACTCCCTACAGCGACAACTGTCCGCGCTTCATCGCATTCTCGAAGGCGGCAGTTCTCTACATCCTCTCGAAGGGACTCAATGTAGATATCGTGCACTGTCATGACTGGACAACGGGATTCGTTCCCCACTTCCTGAAGTACTTCAGGGCTCCCGGAAGAACGGTGTTCACTATCCACAACCTCGAATACCAGGGAGTATTCCCGTCTCTCGATGCAGTCGCATCGTCATCAGTCATCCCCGAAGACGCAATGAGGGACGGCCATATCAACATGATGGCCCTCGCCCTCCGTACAGCCGAGAAGATAACGACGGTATCCCCGTCATACGCGAAGGAGATTCTGACGCAGCAGTACGGTGCCGGACTGGAAGATATCCTGAAGAGAAGAGAGGATGATACGAGCGGTATCATAAACGGAATAGACAACAGGGAATGGAATCCCCGGACTGACACTCTGATTCCTGCCACATTCTCCCCCGATAGCATGAAGGGAAAGAAGGAATGCAAAAGAAGTATCCAGCGCATCTTCGGCCTCGAAGAGAGAGATGACATCCCGCTCTTCGCACTAATCAGCCGGCTCGCGTCCCAGAAGGGATTCGACGAGCTTCTTCTCGAAGGAGAAGAGTGTGCACTCGAGAGAATACTGAAGACGGGGAAGTGCCAGGTTGCCCTCATCGGAACGGGAGACAGCAGATACATATCGGTATTGAGCACGCTCATGATGAAGTACGATAACCTCTGTGTGAAGATCGTATTCTCGAAGGAGCTCTCGCACGAGCTTGAAGCCGGAGCCGACTTCTTCCTCATGCCGTCGGCATACGAACCCTGCGGCCTCAACCAGATGTACTCCCTCGCCTACGGCACTGTTCCCGTCGTTCATGCAACGGGCGGTCTCAGGGACACGGTAAGGGACGCGGACGGAGAAGACGGCAACGGAATCTCGTTTCTCTCACTCACTCCCGACGAGATAGTCACTGCTGTCGAGAAGGCTCAAGCCCTCTTTGCCGATCCGGAGAAACTCGCCGCAGTCAGGAAGAGAGGAATGACGGAGGACTTTTCATGGGGAGCATCGGCCTCAAAGTACGAAAAACTCTACCTTGAACTCCTTAGGAAGGCATAAAAATAAAAAACATTAACTTTATTTACCAAATAAAAAGATTACAATAGAGACAAAGGAGACCAATTTTCATGTCACTCAACAATAAGAAAGTAGTCGCAATCATTCTCGGTGGCGGTAGAGGAACAAGACTCTATCCTCTCACAATGGACAGATCAAAGCCGGCAGTGCCGTTTGCAGGAAAGTATCGTCTTGTCGATATCCCGATCTCGAACTGCATCAACAGCAACATGCGCCAGATCTATGTCCTGACACAGTTCAACAGTGCTTCCCTCCACAACCATATAGCATCAACATACAACTTCGATGCATTCTCCGGCGGTTTCGTAGAAATCCTCGCTGCAGAGCAGACATACGCATCGGAAAGCTGGTACCAGGGAACCGCAGATGCCGTAAGAAAGAACCTCAAGCACTTCAGAGACCAGAATGCTGATTACTATGTAATCCTCTCGGGTGACCAGCTCTACAGAATGGACTTCAACAAGATGCTCGACAGACATATCAAGAGCGGAGCAGTCCTCACGATTGCAGGAAAGCCCATCAGCAGAAGCGAGGCGACAGGACTCGGAATCATGGGCTGCAACGACAAGGGCATGATCACGAAGTTCTACGAGAAGCCGGCTGACGATGTCGACATCACCGACTACATCGTTCCGGAGAACACACTCATGGAACAGCTCGGAGAGAAGAGAACGGAGAAGAACGAGTACATCGCATCAATGGGTATCTACATCTTCAATGCAAGGGAGATGGAGATGGCTCTCAACAACGACAAGACCGACTTCGGAAAGGAAATCATCCCGGACATCATCAAGACAAAGCCGGTTGCAAGCTACCTCTTCGACGACTACTGGGAAGACATCGGAACAGTCAAGGCATTCTATGAGGCAAACCTCAACCTCGCTTCCGACAAGCCTGCATTCAACTTCTACGATGAGGAGATGCCGATCTACACACACCGCAGACACCTTCCTGCAACGAAGGCAAACTTCTGCAACATCTCCAACTCGCTCACAAGCGAAGGATCGATCATCACGAATGCATACATCGTGAACTCCATCATCGGTGTCAGAACGTTCATCGAGGCAGGTGCATCCCTCGACGGTGTCTACTCGATGGGTGCTTCACGCTATGAAAGCGAAGAGGAGAAGGCCGAGAACGCAAAGAAGGGCATCCCGAACATCGGTATCGGAAGAGCCACAATCATCAAGAAGGCAATCATCGACCAGAACGTCAGAATCGGAGCCAACTGCCGTATCGGAATCGACAACATCAAGAGACCGGAAGGCGACTTCGAGATGTACTCGGTACATGACGGAATCATCGTCATCAACAAGAATGCGATAATCCCCGACGGAACAGTCATCTGACC
>CAZGNN010000253.1:0-2827 GCA_964527335.1 uncultured Spirochaetaceae bacterium
CCGTCGTAGACGTACTCCTTTCCGTCGTAAGGAACGGAGAGCTTCTCGTTCGAGTTTATCGATATGAGTGAACTCAGCAGCAGCCTTGTGAGGTCGTGGTCTGAGTCAGAAGACGAGCTCTGCGGGAAGATGTCGTCTATTGCTGTCGAGCCGGTATAGAGAGTGCCGTAGGATGAGAGAATCGCCGGAATGCGGTAGATGCACTCCGCTTCAAGAAGCACTGTGAATTCGTCACGCGATGTGTATACGGCTTCAAGTGTGATGTTCTCATCTACAGGGGTGGAAAAACCGTATTTTTCGCCGTCTTCTGACCAGAACTGGAATGTGGATTCAGAGCCACAGGCGTCCTTCGGTTTCTCGTCCGGCTTCTGTACCGTCTTGCCTTTGAGAATTCTTTCTGTCCTTATCCCGTCTCCGTTCCTGCTGTCGAAGGAGACTGTGCAGAATGTCATTTGAGATGCGGTTTCTTCGACACTTCCGCTCTTGTCGGTCTCTGTATGAATGAAGGTTGTTGTCGTACTTTTGTCCGTACTTACGCTTTCAGCCTTCAGCGTACGTGAGGACCCGTCAGTGTAGATGAGTGTCAGTTCAAAGTTTCCTCTTCCGTCTGACACGAGCGTTATCTTCGCGAAAGCTAGCGCTGTTGAAGAAGACTCGAAGTAGTCGCCGTCCTTCACGACGATGCCGTTCTCCAGTTTTCCTGCGGCAGGGTTTGCCGTGACCGAGAAATCTGTTGCCGTTATCTTCGTCGTGCCGTCTGAAGTGCCGGATGTGAATCTTGTGTAGTCTGCTTTCTCTATATCAAGATAGAGGATGCTTTCGGGAGCGGTGAGGTCTGTTTCCGGATTATAGAACAGGTAGTCTTTGCCGCTCTCCGAGTAGCACGGGAGGAGCGTATCCTCGTCTATGCCGTTTTTCAAGCCCAGGAGGAAGAGATAGGACAGCTGTGTTTTCGTGAAACCCGAAACGGTGCCGTCTCCTTCTCTGTCTCCGGTGCATGATGAGAGAACTTCGGCGAACCTCATCATCGAGAGGACTTCCTTCCTCTCTCCGATTGTGTCTATCTTATCGTAGCAGACGGCTCTGAGGGTGATGTTATTCTCGACGGGAGAGCTGAAATCGTAATCGGAGTATGTGTCGTCATCGTTTTTCTTCTGCCAGCTCTTTATGATGCTGTCGTCGATTTCCTTCATTTCGGGAACGGAAAAGAGCGAGAGATAGTCTACCTTTATCTTTTCGATTTCCGTTCCGTCCGGCTTCTCGAGCGTGACATAACGCGCATCCCTGTAGTAGGCATACAGTGTGATATCCTCTGTGACGGGAGATGTGAAGCTGTAGGCGTTTTCGGCTCCCGTGTTGTAAACGGTCGACCATCCGAGAAGACTTCCCTTGCCGGAGGAAACGGGATCTTTTTCTGGCCCGGATGCACATTCTCCGTCGCTGACTTTTTCACTCCAGGACCAGTCATCGCCGCTGATATATGTCACGGTATGGAGCGGAGCGTAGACGGCATAGAGATTGATGCTGGTGCTGATGGATGTGTTGAAGTCCCACTCTGTCGAACCGTAAAGTTTCCAGTATCTGAATTTTCCCTCGTTTCCGCTCTTCGACACGGGATCCGAGGGCCTTGTTATCCTGAAGTCCGTGTCTGAACTTACACTCTGTGTTCCGAGAAGCGTGTTGTCGCTGTCGTAGAAGTACACGGTCACTGCATCCCAGTAGACTGCATAGAGGGATATGTCCCGCTTCACGGGCTGGGAGAAGTCGTAGACTGTCTCCATGCCGTTGTCTTCCTTCGTGACCCACGCCCTGAAGCTTCCCTTGCCGCATCCCGTGCTCGCCACGGGATCCTTATAAGGCTTCACTGCAGTCTTTCCGTCGGCAACGTCCTGTACCGATGTTCCCCCGAAGCCGTCATAGAAGATGACGGTGTGGACTTCGTCCCCGATTCTGCCTTCGCAGGAGGTGATGAGAAATACAGACAGGAGAAGGAACATGATGGGGATTGTTCTTTTCATGATTGAAGCCTCGTTATTTTTTAGTCAGTGAAAAGATATTTGTTTCAATATGAGGTGTCAACCTTGCCTGTAGTCAACTTTTTGTAATCTACAGATAACACAGGGGAAATGAACGTTGTTCTTCTATTTCAATATTATGTCTCATTGTGAAGAATGAGCTTATAATGAGCATACAGAAAGCTCCGGAAGTGCCGGATACAGGGAGAAAGAGAAATGAAATGCATGAAGTGCGGCCGCGATGCGTACAGGAGTACGACAAGTGAAGATCCTGAACTTTCCTCCGGCCTCCTTGTCATCAGGAATATTCCCCTTTGGAAATGTGAGGAATGCGACGAAGTCTTCTATACAGGTGATGCAGTGAGAAAGATTGAGGAGATTACAGAGAAGGCAAAGATTCTGAGAGCGGAAATCACAATCGTTGATTACAGCAAGGCTATATGAAATTCCGGTGTGCCGGCATTTGTCCGGCGGAGTCTGTGTCCGACTCTCATGATACCGTCTCTTCCGTCTGTGATATGAAAATGTTATTTTCCTTGCCTTTTCCCGTCTTGTGACAGAAACTGTTCTCCGATGGATAACAGAATCTACACGGAATACGTCAATATACTTACCGAAGAGCTTGTTCCCGCACTGGGCTGCACTGAGCCCATTGCGATAGCATACTGCTCTTCTCTTGCCTCCTCGCTTCTTCCTTCTCCTGTCGGGAAGATGTCGGTAGAGGTCTCGAGCAACATAATAAAGAACGTCAAGAGCGTGGTGGTGCCGAACACGAAGGGGCAGAAGGGAATCGCCACCGCAGCCGTGGCGGG
>CAZGNN010000254.1:0-2821 GCA_964527335.1 uncultured Spirochaetaceae bacterium
TCTGCCGTAAAGCACGGCTTTGTCGGGACGACGGAGACCTTTCCGGGCCTCCCCTCTGAATGGTAACGTAAAGCTTTCTCTTCGAGATTTTCCATAAAGCACCTCGAAGAAAGTTTACATCAGATAGCTTCTCTGTTCCATATACCAGAATCCCGGGAATTATGATAATCCTCTACACTCTCTTTTCTGGCACCATGCATTCTGCAGACAGATCCTGCGCCGCGGATGCATTTTCTGAAGGGGTAAAAGCTCTTGTTTCATCAACAGGCTTTGTAAGTCTCCGTGTCCTGACACCCGGCAACTTTCCTTCTTCGTAAGAGACAGCTTCCTTCAGTCCCTCAAATACTTCATCATAGAAAGCCATATCATCCTCCCTCAGCCAGGTCCTCTCCAGGAAGACTCATCAGGCTATGAAGCCATACGCTCCTTTCCTATTCTCATCTTTCTGAAACGCACCGGCAAGATATATCTTCCGTTCAAAACGGATAAGAACCGGGCCCATGGCGTCACCCGTTAAGACGATAGCGTCCGCGCCCTGTCTTCACGAGTTTCCCCTCCTGTGTGAGCTTTACAATAACCCGCTGAAGCTGACGCCTGCTCGAATGCAGAATCCTCATCGTACTGTCGACACTCTTCATCTCATGGGAGGGAGCAATATTCTCGAGGTACGTGAGAAGCTTCTCCTCAAGAGGCCCCGAGGTGACGTCTATCACGGCATTGAGGGAAAGCTTACGTCCCAGTTCTGATATCACGAAACGGAGGAACACAGGGTCCCTCTCAAGAGATGAGAGATTCTCCCTGAACGGAACGGAAAGACAGACGACATCTCCGACTGCCTCCGTATAGAATGTACGGCTTCCCGAGCGGCTGAACTCCATATCTCCCAATAGCGTTCCCCTTCCCGATTCGGCAACATACCTGACGCTTCCGTCATCCGTTATATCGTAGATGGATACGGTACCCGATGTGACTATCAGAAACTCCTCAAGAGGCCTCAGCGGGTCGTTGATGATTTCTCCCCTCTCATATTCACGGACAAGAAGAGCCGAGGGCCTCAGAGAAAAGCAGGCCTCGTATTGAGTGTAGATACTTTCGATGATCTTTCTGTCCGTTACTGTTTTCATCCTTCTTCTTTGTGCCATATGGCACATACTAGTATAGCGGAAAATCCGATAATCATCACCATGGAAACTCTTTTCGACGGAAATCATCTCTATAAAAGCTACTTCAGCCTCTCACTCCCGGTAATGTTCGGCATGATAGTATCTCTCGTATATAACCTTACGGACACATTCTTCATCGCACAGACGGGAAACACGAACCTCATTGCAGGAGTGTCACTCTGTACGCCGCTCTTCACGACGCTGATGGCGGCAGGAAACATCTTCGGTCAGGGAGGAAGTTCCCTCATCTCGAGAATGCTCGGAGAGGGAGACGAGAAAGGAACAAGGAGAATCAGCTCATTCTGCTTCTACATATCACTTGCAGTCGGCGCTGTACTTGCCGTACTGCTGACTCTTTCGAGCACTCCCGTTCTCAGGCTTCTCGGAGCTGACAGTGAAACGATGCAGTATGCGAAGGAATACTTCACTGTGCTCTCCGTCTCCTCCCCGATAGTCGTCGTCAACTTCATCCACACCAACCTTCTGAGATGCGAGGGAAAAGCAAAGGAATCAATGACAGCGACCATTCTCGGTGCCGTCACCAATATAATTCTCGACCCCATTATGATAAGCACGCTCGGATTAGGCGCATTCGGAGCTGCCCTCGCAACGGTCATCGGCTACCTTGTGACTGTCATCTTCTGTCTCATCGTTCTTCTGAAGAAAAGCAGATACCTCTCCGTCAGGCCCGGAGACTGCAGAGCAAGAGGAAATGAAGTCGGAGAGATTCTCGGAGTCGGCATCTCGGCAGCTCTGAGCAATATCGCACAGAGCTTCACGACAATCCTTCTCAACCGTTTTCTCCTTCCCTACGGTAATGAAAGCATAGCCGCGTTCGGAATCGTATCGAAGATCAATATGATAGTTCTCCTCATTCTCACAGGCTTTGCATTCGGAGGCGTTCCACTCTTCGGCTATCTCTACGGCGCGGATGACAGAGAGGCTCTCGGGAAAATCGTACGTTTCTGTCTCCTCTTTCTCTCGGCACTCGCCCTTCTCCTGACAGCCGTCATTCTTCCCGCGGCCCCGCTTCTCATGAAGGTTTTCGTAAGCGACACAACGCTCATCGAAACGGGAGCGGAAATGCTGAGGTGGCAGACTGTCACCTCCATATGTGTCGGCATCGTTCTTCTCTATACGGTGCTTTTCCAGGCGATGGGAAAGGTTATCCCGTCGCTCCTCCTCTCGATAAGCCGGCAGGGCATTGTGTTCCTCATCGCCATCGTCATCTGCGCTCACCTCTTCGCCTACAGCGGCATTCTCATGAGTCAGGCTACCGCAGATGTCATATCTGCAATACTCGCTGTCGCAATGTACCTGCATTACTCGAGAAAGAACTGATTTCTAGTGCGCCATCTAGTGCGCCATCTAGTGCGCCATTCGGCTCTTTATTTCATATACTGAAATAAATTATGATGGTTAACCAAACACTCATTACATTATCCGATCTATACAGATGAAAGGTTTCCGAGATATCAGGAACAGACTTCTGAATAATGGAAATCCGATGTCAGATGGAAATGCACAAAACTCCGTTACCGTTACCGTAATATTCTCTGAATCACTGTACCAATTCTGTACCAGAATCTCCGGAACCCCTGTGGAATAGGAGATATTTCACCTCCTGTCTCTCCCTATTGAATAGCAATGATGCACCT
>CAZGNN010000255.1:0-1505 GCA_964527335.1 uncultured Spirochaetaceae bacterium
TACGGGGCAGACTCCGCTCGCGTACAGACAGAATCGTGAGTGACGGGGAGCCGGAATTCCGGCGTGTCCGTCAAAAATGTCACGGATTTGACGATACCAGTCTTTTCCAGATCAATATGTGACAAGGGAAAGCCACGAGTATCTGTTTTGCAGAGAGCTTCGTCCTGGTAGCGAGGAAGATGCTCAGCTGAACAGCAAGCCCTGAAACACAGAAATCTTGACAAGGGGGTATGTATGGCAAAAAATGCTGATGATGTGATAGCGGGGTTGTATGAACACTGTATTGTCTGATGATTTTTCCTCTTTTCCTCTCGGAGCTTTCCCTTATGACAGGGATCACTCTGCCATGGGTGAATACCATTACTATCCCGATGAGGGATACAAGGGCGGCTGGTTTGATCCGATAGCCGACTTCGACTACAGGGGACCGTCGTGGATGGTCACATCCCCGCTTCTTGACGGTAAGCATTACATGGAGCAGATGAGGATAAAGCCTCCTATGGAGAAGAAGGCCGTTCCTGTTCTCAGAAAAGGCGATGTGAGGATGTCTGACTATACTGTCACTGTTGTCATGAGAGCTATGAGGCAGGATGAGCCCTGCGGAATTCTCTTCCGCTATCAGACAAGCATGATGCACTATGCCTTCTATCTTATGGAAGACAGGGCGGAACTCCACCGTGTCAACAAGACCGAGAGAGTTGTTCTTGCCTGCGGTAAGTGCAGGTGGAGCACTGATGAATTCCATACTCTCAAGGTTGTCTGCTGTGGTAACAGATTCTCCTGCTACGTCGATGGTGCCCTCATCCTCGAAGCCGGGGATGACATGTACGCTTCCGGCTGCATTGCGCTCTCGTCGTGCATGCCGGCTCAGTACAAGTCTGTCCTCGTCGAGATGACTGACGATGAGCTTAAGGCTTTTGAATCGAGGAAGGCCGATGATGATAAGCGTGTTACAGCGAAGAGGGCACACTTCCCGCAGATGAAGCTGAGTAAGGTGATTGACCTCAAGAACTTCGGTGCCGGACGCGAGATACGCTTCGGTCATCTTACGGGTACGGATGAACTCTTCTTCCTCATTGCACAGCACCAGAGACGCCTCTACAAGGACCGCTATCCCTTCATAAGCTGTCTCACTGCCGTGAGCATGGAAAGCGGCGAAGTTCTCTGGCAGAAGGGTGAGCCTATTGACGACGATGACGTCATCAGTCTCACGACTGACCTTCCGATGCAGATTTATGATATAGACAACGACGGAGTCGATGAGGTTATCACAAGCTATGACTTCAAGCTCTTCATTCTTGACGGAAGAACCGGGGAGGTGAAGAAGAGCATCGACACTCCGCTCAACATTGCTAACCCGAAGACCGTCACCGGTCTCGAGTTCGGTCGCTACGCCTTCGACCGTCTCAATGTCGATGCCATAAGAATCGTGAATGTCTCCGGTAAGGACCGCCCGAGTGATATCCTCATAAAGGACAGATACTCGCGTCTCTGGCTCTACGACT